>JAVXWR010000581.1:0-5854 GCA_032230725.1 Actinomycetota bacterium | reverse complement strand
GGCGAGCAGCGCCCCGTCGGGGCTGGTCAACGACTCGCGGACGCCGGCGTAGGTCAGGGCGTCGAGCGCCACGACCCGGTCGCCGGGGTGGGTCTCGCGCCAGTACCGGACGAAGTTCGCCCCGATGAAACCGGCTGCACCGGTCACGAGAACGGTGGACACTCGGCACTCCTGGGCGGGGGCGGGCGGCAGCGCAGCACTGACGACCCGAACCTAACCGACCGTGCCGCGTGATCCGGCATGCCGGTGCGGCACCCTGGGGACATCCCGCTCGGCGGACCCACCGGCAGCGAATCCCAGACACCCGAGGACGGCATGCACGACGCACGGACCCTCATCGAGCTCGGCGACGAGGCGGTCCGCCGCCTCGCGCGACGCGGCTACGCCCTGGACCTGGCGGCGCTCGAGGAGCTCTCCGCGCGGCGCAACTCGTCGATCGCGCGCACCGACGACCTGCGGGCCGAGTCGAAGCGCGTGGCCCAGGAGGTCGGGCGCGTCGCGAAGGAGACCAGGGGCCAGGGCCCGGAGGTCGAGAAGCTCAAGACGCGCGCCCGCGAGCTCAAGGACGAGATCCGCGAGGGCGAGGAGTCGGTCACCGCCGGCGAGGCCGCCCTACGCGAGGTGCTGCTCGCGATCCCCAACCTGCCCGACGACGAGACGCCGGACGGTGACTCGGACGCGGACGCCGTCGAGGTCCGTCGGTGGGGCACCCCGCCGGAGTTCACCCACCCGACGAAGGACCACGTGGACCTCGGCGAGGCGATGGGGATCCTCGACTTCGGCCGGGCCGCCAAGCTCGCCGGTGCGCGGTTCAGCGTCGCGAAGGGTCCCGGTGCCGTGCTCGAGCGCGCCCTGGCGTCGCTCTTCCTCGCGCTGCACACCGGCCGCCACGGCTACACCGAGTTCTCGGTGCCCTTCCTGGTGACGCCGGAGACGATGACCGGCACCGGCCAGCTGCCGAAGTTCGAGGAGGACCTCTTCCGGACCGGCACCGACGACCGCAGCCTCTATCTCATCCCGACCGCCGAGGTGCCGCTGACGAACCTGCACGCGGGCGAGATGCTCGACGCGGACGCGCTCCCGCTGGCCTACACGGCGTGGACCCCGTGCTTCCGCTCCGAGGCCGGCAGCTACGGGCGCGACACCCGCGGCATCCTGCGCCTGCACCAGTTCTCCAAGGTGGAGATGGTGCGGTTCTGCGCCGCGGAGGAGTCCGCCATCGAGCTCGAGCTGATGGTCTCGCACGCCGAGGCGTGCCTGCAGGCCCTGGGCCTGGCCTATCGCGTGATCCGGCTCGCGGCGGGCGACATGGGGTTCGCCGCGCAGATGACCTACGACGTCGAGGTCTGGCTGCCCAGCCAGGGCACGTTCCGCGAGATCTCGTCGTGCTCGGACTGCGGCACGTTCCAGTCGCGCCGCGCGGGGATCCGGGCGAAGGACGCCCACGGCGAGCGGCAGGCCGTCGCCACCCTCAACGGCTCCGGGCTCCCGATCGGGCGGGCGATGGCCGCGCTGCTCGAGCAGTACCAGGAGCCCGACGGGTCGGTGGCGATCCCGGAGGTGCTGCACCCCTACACCGGGTTCCGCCGGATCCTCGCCGACGGCACCACGGAGTAGGTCGGCGCCCGGCCCGCGTCAACGCCGCACCGCGGCGAGCTGGGTGGCCTGCCCGACCATCCGGCCCGTGGCGTCCCACGCCCGGCAGGACTCGTGCATCCGCTCGCCCGCCAGGTGGTCGACCCACTGGGTGACGCGCAGCGGACCGGGCGCGGGCACGGCGTGGACGTGGGCGGTCAGCGACATCGTCGGCGACCAGCCGGAGAGTCCGAGGTCGAACGACGCCGGGGGCATGACGTCGAGCGCGACCAGCAGCCCGACCGGTGACCACGCCTCCCGGGTGTCGAGCTCGACCCAGCCGGAGAGGCGTCCCTCGCCGGTCGGGCGCCCGGCGAGGAAGCCCAGCGAGGCCGGCTCCAGGCGGGTGTCGACGACCTCCATGAGGGGGAGGCCGCCCCGGCCGTCAGGGGTCTCGACGGGGCGGCGCTCGCACTCCTCGAACGGCGGCAGCGCGATCGGGGCGGGGGAGACGTCCCCCTCGCGGGGATCGGGCGCGGTCACGGCGCCGAGCACGAGGGCGGCCTCCACGCAGCGCCGGTCGTCCTGGTCGAGGCGGACACGGACCTGCGTGGCGCCCCGACCCCGGCGCAGCACGTCGACGCCCAGGAGGGCGGGCCCGGGGTCGGGGGCGCGCAGGAACGTGGCGGTGACGGCCTCGGGGACGTCGTGGGCCGGGCCGGCGGCCGGGTCCGGCGCGCCGGACCCGCCGTCGGCGATCTCGTCCACGGCGGCCTGGGCCAGCACGGCGAGCAGGTACCCGCCGTGCATCTTGGGCCCGATGCACCACTGCTCGTCGAGCAGCGCGGTGCGCAGGCCGGGCTCACCGGCCGGCTCGGTCGAGGTCGCCTTCGCCAGCTCCGCCATTCAGACCTGCGGGGGCCGGGGCGCGTCCGCGTCCGGCTCCGTGGGGGTGTGCGGAGTCTGCGCGTCGGGCGCGATCGGCCCGGGGGGCGTCGACCCCGGTGCGCCCGCCGCGTGCGGCGCGTGCGGCGGCGCCCCGGGGGTGCCCGCGTCCGGGTGGATCGGCCCGGGCGGGGTGCTCCCGGGGGCGCCCGCACCGGGCGCTGGGTCGCCCGCGGCAGCGCCGGGTGCGCCCGGCTCGCCCGACGCCGGGGTGGCCGGGCCCTGCGAGGCGACCCAGCCGATGCCCTCGCCGACCTTCGCCTCGACCTTGCCGATGTGCTCGGCGTACTTCCCACCGGTCTTCTCGTCGACCCAGCGGGCGGCCTTCCCGAGGGTGCCCTTGATGGTGTCCTCGTTCTCCGACACCTTCTGGCTCACGGTGTCGCGCAGATCGGAGGCGGTCTGCTTGCCCTGGCGGAGTATCTCGTCGCGGTCCATGGCTGTCCCTCGTGCTCTCGCGGTTGCGGGTCGTCGGGTTACCCGAATCTATCGCGCCGGGCACCGACAGCGAGATCGTCACGGGTTGAGGTCACGGATCGGTCACCCGCCGCTCACGGGGCGTGGCGACCACGTGGGTGAACGGGGCCCCCGACGACGGGGGCGGAGGGACACGGCACCATGGGACCCTCAGACGTCGGCCCCGGCCGGAGACGTCAGGTCCTTCACGGGCAGTCGGCAGAGCGGACGAGGAGGCACGCGGGCGGTGAGTTCGACGGAGGCGGTCCCCCCGTCCACCGTGGGCGCGGGCCGGTACACGCTCGGCGACCTCATCGGTCGCGGCGGGGCCGCGGAGGTCTTCCGCGCGCGCGACGAGCTGCTCGGCCGCGACGTCGCGGTGAAGCTGTTCCCGGCCGGCGTCGGGGAGGCCGACGAGTCCCGCCGGCAGCGCGAGGTCCAGACGCTCGCGGGGATGAACCACCCCGGCCTGGTGACGATCTACGACGTCGGCCAGGAGGGCAGCCGCGCCTACTTCGTCATGCAGCTCATCGAGGGCGAGTCCCTCGCGGACCGCATCCGCAGCGGCCCGCTGCGCCTCGGCGACGTCGTCGCCCTCGGGGCGGCCCTCGCGGACGCCCTCACCTACGTGCACCGCCACGGCGTCGTGCACCGCGACATCAAGCCGGGCAACGTCCTGCTCGACACCGAGGGCCGCCCCCACCTCTCCGACTTCGGCATCGCCGTCCTCGCCGACGCCACGAACATCACGGCCACCGGCATGGTGATCGGCACCGCGTCGTACCTCTCGCCCGAGCAGGTCCGCGGCCAGCCGGTCGGCCCGGCGTCCGACGTCTACGCCCTCGGACTGGTGCTCCTCGAGTGCATCACCGCGCGCCGCGAGTACCCCGGCAACGCCCTCGAGGCGGCCGTCGCGCGGTTGCACCGGTCGCCGGACATCCCGCCGGACCTGCCCGGCCCGCTCGGCGGCCTGCTCGTCGCCATGACGCGGGACGAGCCCGCCGAGCGCCCGAGCACCGAGCAGGTGGTCAACGAGCTGCGCATGATCGCGCGCGACGTCGGCATGGCCGAGACCGTGCTCGCCCCCGCCCCGGTGACCGGGACGAACGGTCTGCGGACGACCGCGATGCCACCGCCCGGGACCGGCCCGGGGATGGGCACGGGCACCGGCGCGACCTACGCGATGGGCCCGGGCACCCCGCCCGGGGCCTACGACCCCTACGGCGCCACGCAGCGCGTCGGCACGCCCCCCGGCGGCTATCCGCCCTACGGCCAGGACGGCCGGACCGCGCTCGTCGGGCCGGGAACGATGGCGGGCGCGCCGGTGGCCGACGAGCAGGCGGGCGGACGGCGGCGCTGGCCGGTCGTCGTCGCGATCGTCGCCGTCCTGCTCGTGGCGGCGGGCGTCGGCGTCTACGCGCTGCTCGCGAACGGCACCACCCAGCTCCCCACCCCCGCGCCGTCGGCCGTCCCGTCACTCGCCCCGACGACGACCACGACGACGGCGGAGGAGACCCGGACCCGGACCCGGCGCACGACCACCGAGGCGCCGACGACCACCCAGGCCCCGCCGCCGGTGGTCACGACGACGGAGGCCCCGCCGCCCACGACGCAGCCGACGACGACGGACACCACCACGACGACGCCCGCGCAGAACGGCGCCGGGGGCGGCCTCCTCGGGGGCGGTACCGGCGGCACGCCGAACCAGTTCGGCGGGACGGGCGAGCGGCGCGAGGGCGACACCACCGGCGGCTGAGCCGGGCGCCCGACCGTGGCGCCCCCAGGCTGGCCCCTCCCTCCGTGCGCCCTGCTACTGGTGCATGCGGCGGAACAGCGGGGCCCGGCCGGGCGGCTGCTCGATCGGCCCGCGGGGCGGGACCGAGGGGATGTCGAAGGTCTGCGGCGTGCCCAGGGCGAGGGTGAACTCCTCGTCGTGGTGTCGCAGGTCGAGGTCCTCGCTCGTCGTCGGGGCCATCCCTCCCGGTCCGCCCTGGTGCTCGGGGACCTCCTCGAGGGCGTAGGTCGCCTCCCCGTGCCCGACCTCGACGTGGACCGAGCGACCGCGCCAGAGCAGCCGGAACCGCAGCCCGGTGACCGACGAGGGCAGCCGCGGCGCGAACGTCAGCCGGCCGTTGTGCGTGCGCATCCCCCCGAGCCCCTGGACGACCGCGGTCCACGAACTGGCGAGCGCCGCGAGGTGGATGCCGTCGCGGACGTTGTTCTCGAGGTCGGCGAGGTCCATCTGCGAGGACTCGCACAGGTAGTCGTAGGCGAGGTCGAGGTGCCCGGTCTCCGCGGCCACCACGGCGAGGGTGCCGGGGGAGAGCGAGGAGTCCCGGACGGTGATCCGCTCGTAGTAGGCGAAGTTGTCCGCCTTCTGCTCCTGGGTGAACGCGTCGGGGCACTGGACCATCGCGAGCACGAGGTCGGGCTGCTTGACGACCTGCTTGCGGTAGAGGTCGAAGTAGGGGTAGTTCAGCAGCAACGGGTAGTGGTTCTCGGGCGTGTGCTCGAAGTTCCACAGCGCGTGGGAGGTGAAGCCCTCGGCCTGCGGGTGGATCCCGAGCTTCTCGTCGTAGGGGATGACCATCGCGTTCGCGGCGGCCCGCCAGCTCGCGATCTCCTCCGAGCGCACCCCGAGACGCTCGGCCTCGCGGGGGTGGCGGACGGACACGTCGGCGGCGCCGCGCAGGTTCCGCTGCGCCATGAGGTTCGTGTAGACGTTGTTGTCCGCCACCGCGGAGTACTCGTCCGGGCCGGTGACGCCGTCGATGCGGAAGTTCGACTCGCTGTCGTGGTGGCCGAGCGAGCGCCAGAGTCGGGCCGTGGCCACGAGCAGGTCGACGCCGACCTCGCGCTCGAAGTCGTCGTCGGCGGT
>JAVXWR010000580.1:0-5852 GCA_032230725.1 Actinomycetota bacterium | reverse complement strand
GCGGAGGAGGCCATCATGGCCGACCTGCGCCAGCTGCAGCGCTTCGCCCGCGTCATCCAGCCGATGGTGCCGGGCATGGAGATCAAGCCGCTGCTCCAGGAGCTCCGCGACCGCATGGCCGAGGAGCTCGACTACCGCGACGAGGCCGACGCCCAGCGGACGTTCGCGGCCGCGTTCGACGGGGACGAGCACGTCGTGGTGCCCCGCGTGGTGGCCTCGGCCCCCCGGGCGATGGTCTCGGAGTGGATCGAGGGGACCCCGCTCTCCCAGATCATCCGGGTCGGCGAGCCCGACGAGCGCGACCGCGTCGGACTGCTGCTCTCGACCTTCCACTTCTCCGCGCCGGCCCGCGTCGGGCTGCTGCACGCCGACCCGCACCCCGGCAACTTCCAGGTCCTCCCCGACGGGCGCCTCTGCGTGATCGACTTCGGCGCGGTCGCCCGGCTGCCCGACGGCCTGCCGATCGAGCTCGGTGAGATGCTCGCGCTGGCGGTGGAGGACCGCAAGGACGAGCTGCTCGACCTGCTGCGTCGCCTCAACTTCGTGCTGCCGGGCACGGACATGTCGCCCGACGAGGCGATCGCCTACCTGGGCCCGCTGGTCGACCCGCTGCGCACCGAGGAGTTCCACTTCACGCGCAAGTGGATCCAGAGCCAGGCCGAGCGCCTCGGGGACCTGCGCCGCCCCGAGTTCGACACCGGCCGCGGCCTGAACCTGCCGCCGCAGTACCTGCTCATCCACCGGGTCACGCTCGCGTCGGTGGCGGTGCTCTGCCAGCTCGACGCGCAGGTCCCGATGCGCTCGATCTTCCGCGACTGGCAGCCCGGCTTCGATCTCTGAGGGCGCTCACCCCCTTCCGAGCGAAGGGCACCATCGCTCGAGTAGACGGCTCAGGGGCGCCCCTCGCCGGAACGCGGACGGGCATCCCGTTCTGAGCGGGCGTACCGGGCCGGCGCGGCCTCACGCCACGCCGGCCGCCTGCCGGGCTGCGGCGAGCTCGGCGTCCCGGGCGAGGTCGGCCTTGCTCGGCCGGCCCCGGGGCCGCTTCCGGGCGATGACGGACCCCCGGTCGAGGATCTCGCCACCCCAGACGCCGGCGAACTCCCGGCGCTCCAGGGCACCGGCCAGGCAGGCCCGCCGCGCCGGGCAGGCGGCACAGAGGAGCTTCGCCTGCTCGAGCTCGGCGGGGCTTTCCGAGAACCAGAGGTCGTCGGTCTCCTCGCGGCACGGCAGGTAGACCGACTCGAGTATCTCGGGGGCAGAAGGGACGGGGTACATGCTCGGGCCTCCTACGGCGGGTGGTTCGGGGATCACCCGGGAGCCGCGGGAGTCGTCGAGAACGACGAGAAGGCCGCGAACCCGGGGGGTCCGCGGCCTGGTGGATCGGAGGGTGTGTCAGCCACACCCGCCGCAGGGACGCGGACGATGGGGGTCGAGATCGATGTGCTGCTGGCGCATGCGCCGCGCTATGCCGGCCGGGCGACCGCCGAGGACACGCTCCGAGGACACGTATCCCCCGACGCCGCCCGGGCTCGGCACCGCCGCGAACGCACGGGTCCGCGCGAGCCCCGCGAACGGGACCTCCACGACGGACGGGTGCGCCGCCCAGCAGTGGCCGGCCAGGCCTTGGACATCGGTCATCCGGGACGGGGAGACGCGTGTGCCCGCGAGCAAGAGCTTCATGATCGGCACACCCCCCGTTCCCAGGACTCGACCCGGCACATCCCGCGCCGGTGCGATCGAACCTAGGGGCCCCCGCGCGCGGGCCGCAACGGAATTACCACGGGATCCGCCGAAGTTTTTCCGCGCGATCCCGGACGGCGGCACAGCGGCGCCCTATCCCGCGTGCTCGCGCACCATCGTCAGCACCTCGTCGCCGTAGCGCTCCAGCTTCGACGCCCCGATGCCGGGGATCGTCACGAGGCCCTTCGCGTCGGTCGGGCGCTGCTCGGCGAGGGCGACGAGGGTCGCGTCGGTGAACACGACGTAGGCCGGCACCGAGCGCTGCTTGGCCTCGTTCGACCGCCAGGTCCGCAGCGCGTCGAGCAGCTCGACGTCGACGTCGGAGGGGTGCTCGGTGCAACGGCCGATCTTCACGGCACCGGGGTCGGAGAGCGCCTTCCCGCACACCCGGCAGCCCGCCTTCGTGACCTTCGCCTTCGGCCCGCCGTCGACCCCCGTGCCCGCCTTGCGCGCGGCCGGGTGGTCCTCGGGGACCAGGCCGTAGAGGAAGCGACTGCGACGCCGGGAGCGCCGTCCGCCCGCCGAGCGCGAGAGCGCCCAGGACACCCGCAGGTGCACCCGCGCCCGCGTGACCCCGACGTAGAAGAGGCGGCGTTCCTCCTCGACGGCGTCGTCGTCCCCGTCGGCGTGCTGGATGGGCAGCGTGCCGTCCGTGAGCCCGACGAGGAACACCGCGTCCCACTCGAGACCCTTCGCGGCGTGCAGCGAGGCGAGCGTGACGCCCTGCACCGTCGGGGGGTGCTGGGCCTGGGACCGGGCGTTCAGCTCGGTCAGGAACCCGCCGAAGGTGGTCCCCGGGACGCTCTCGACAAGATCCGACGCCAGTTCGGACAGCGCGCGCAGCGACTCCCAGCGCTGCCGCTGCGCGCCGTCGGCCGCCCCGCCGGGCGGAGGCGTCTCGGTGAGGCCCTGCTCCCCGAGCACCGCCCGCACCGTCGTGACCACGTCGGTCCCGACGACGCCCTCGGGACCGCCCTCGACCCGCCCCGCGAGGGTGCGAAGCGCCGCGATCGCCGTGCGGACCTCGGTGCGCTGGAAGAACCGCTCGCCGCCGCGCACCTGGTACGGGATGCCCGCGTCGGCGAGGGCCTGCTCGTAGCCCTCGGACTGCGCGTTGACCCGGTACAGCACGGCGATCTCGGCCGCGGGCACGCCGTCGTCCACCAGGTCGGAGATCTGCGCCGCGACCGCGGCGGCCTCGGCGGGCTCGTCGTCGTGCTCGGCGAAGTCCGGCGCGGGGCCGGGCGGGCGCTGCCCCTCGAGGCGCAGCCGCGACCCCGCGGCCCGTCCGCGGGCGGCCCCGATGACGGTGTTCGCCGCCGCCACGACCTGCGGGGTGGAACGGTAGTCGCGCACGAGCCGCACGACCTCGGCGTCGGGGAACGCGCGCGGGAAGTCCAGCAGGTAGGCGGGGCTGGCGCCGGCGAACGAGTAGATCGTCTGGTTGGCGTCGCCGACGACGGTGAGGTCGTCCCGCCCGCCGAGCCACGCCGAGAGCAGCCGGTGCTGCAGCGGGGTCACGTCCTGGAACTCGTCGACGACGAAGCAGCGGTAGCGCTCGCGGAACTCGTCGGCGACCTCGGCCGAGCCCTCCAGCGCGCCCGCGGTGTGGATCAGCAGGTCGTCGAAGTCGAGCTGCTCGGCGCGGTTCTTGAGCTGCTCGTAGGTCTCGTAGACCTGGGCCACCTGGTCGACCGGCGCGGGGGTGTCCCGCTGTTTCGACGTGGCGGTCGCGGCGTAGGCGTCGGGCGCGACGAGGCAGGCCTTCGCCCACTCGATCTCGCTCGCGAGGTCGCGCAGGGACTCCCGCGTGGTGGCGGCGTTGGCGCGCTGGGCGGCCTGGCCGATGAAGCGAATCTTGTTGTCGAGCACCGGCCACACCTCGCCGCCGACCGCGCGGGGCCAGAAGTAGCGCAGCTGGCGCAGCGCGGCCGCGTGGAAGGTCCGGGCCTGCACGCCCCCGACGCCGAGGTCCCGCAGCCGGGTGCGCATCTCGCCCGCCGCCCGGGCGGTGAACGTGACCGCGAGGACCTGACCGGGCCGGACCTGCTCGGAGCGCACCAGGTGGGCGATGCGGCGGGTGATCGTGCGGGTCTTGCCGGTGCCCGCGCCGGCGAGCACGCAGACCGGCCCGCGCGGCGCGAGGACCGCGGCCCGCTGCTCGGGGTCCAGGCCTTGCTCGGGGCTCTGCTGGGCCCGTGCCGCGGTCGCCGTCACCGCCCCATCGTCTCAACCCGGTCCGACGTCGTGGGGCGGGACGGGCCGGGCGCGCCGGCGGAACTGTCCGGGCGTCTCGCCGGCCAGGCGGGTGAACTGGCGGGTGAACGCCGGCTGGTCGTAGAACCCGCAGGCCAGCGCCACGTCGGCGAGCGGCCGGTCGGTGCCGGTGAGCAGGGCGCGGGCCCGGTCGATGCGGGCGCGCAGCACGAACTGCGTCGGCGCGAGCCCGAACACCGCCCGCATCCGCCGCTCGAGCACCGACGGGGAGAGCGCGGCGGCCGCGGCCATCTCCTCCACCCGCGGCGGGGCGTCGAGGCGGGACTCCACGAGGTCGACCACCCGCGACAGCGCCGGCATGGCCGGATCGGCGGGGTCCGCCGAGCGCAGGTCCTCCGAGACGCTCACGACGCCGGCCGTGGCCCCGTCGGGAGCCGTCACCGGGATCTTCGTCGTGAGGTACCAGCCGGGGGCGCCACCCTCGCGGCGGATGAGCTCCAGCTCGTGGCGCAGCGGGCGTCCCTCGGCGAGGACCCGCGCGTCCTGCTCCTCGTAGCGCTCGGCGAGGGCGGGCACGAACAGCTCGCCGACGCGGCGGCCGATCACCTCGCCGCGGGTCCGCTGGTTGGTGCGCCGCACGAACGCGTCGTTGACCTCGACGTAGCGCCCGTCCGCGTCCTTCGCGCAGAACATCACCCCGGTGAGCTCGGCGAACAGCGCGAGCAGGGCCGGGGCGGGCACCTCCATGCGCACGCCTCCTGAGCCGGGGACGCCGAGTGTGCCTCCATGGGGCCGAACCGGGCGCGACGAGCCCCACCGGCGCACTCTCGGCGCACCCCTTGGCGCGACGGGGCGCCCCGGGAGCCGGATTCGGACAAGAACGGTGTCGGTGGTCGGGTCCACCATGAGGACATGAGCGAGCAGGTGCTGACGGGTCTCGACGAGGCGCTGGTCGAGCGGGCGGTCGCCAGGGCGGCCCGGTGGAGCGCGGCCAGCGCCGGGGGTTCCGACGCCGCCACGCGCCGCCTGGCGTCCCTGGTGCACGACCCCGACGGCGTGGAGTTCGCCCTGCGCTTCGTCGACCGCGTGGCGCGGCCCGACGACGACCGCGTCGCCGCCCGCGAGCTGGCCCGCCTCGCCGGGCGCGGCGCGACGCTGCCCGGGTTCGCCTCGCTGCTCGACCGGACCATGCTGCGGACCGGCGCGGTGCTCGCCCCCAGGGCCCCGCGCGTCGTCGTGCCGCTCGCGCGGCGGCGGCTGCGCGGCCTCGTCGGGCACCTGGTCGTGGACGCCTCGCACCGCTCCCTGCGGCGCCACCTCGCGGCGGCGCGGGCACAGGGGCGGCGGCTGAACCTGAACCTGCTCGGCGAGGCGGTGCTCGGGGAGGCGGAGGCCGACCGTCGCCTCGAGCGCACCCTCGAGCTGATCCGCCGCCCGGACGTCGACTACGTGTCGGTGAAGGCGTCGTCGGTCGCGAGCCAGCTCGTGCCGTGGGACCTCGAGGGCAGCCGCGACCGGCTCGTCGAGCGCCTCACCCCGCTGTTCGAGGCCGCCCGCGACCACGGCGTCTTCGTGAACCTCGACATGGAGGAGTACAAGGACCTCGACCTCACCCTCGCGCTGTTCGCGACGCTGCTCGACGCGCCCGCACTGCGCGGCTACTCGGCAGGCATCGTGCTGCAGGCCTACCTGCCGGACTCGGTGTCGGCGCTCGACCAGGTCGCGGCGTTCGCCCGACGACGGGTGGACGCCGGCGGCGCACCGCTGAAGGTGCGGCTGGTCAAGGGCGCGAACCTCGCCATGGAGCGGGTCGACGCCGCGCTGCACGACTGGCCGCAGGCGCCCTACGCGACGAAGGCCGAGGTCGACGCGAACTACGTCCGCCTGCTCGA
>JAVXWR010000905.1:0-3063 GCA_032230725.1 Actinomycetota bacterium | reverse complement strand
ACCGACCCCGAGCGGGCCCGCGAGCTGCTCATGGAGTTCGCGGACTTCACGCGCTACTCCTTCCGCCAGGCCGGCGAGTACACGACCCTCGCCGAGGAGCTCAAGAACATCGACCGCTACCTCATGCTCGAGCGCGCGAGGTTCGGCAACCGGCTCGCGGTCAAGGTGCAGGTCGCGCCCGAGGTCCTCTCGGTGGTCCTGCCCTTCCTCGCGCTCCAGCCGCTGGTGGAGAACGCGGTGCGGCACGGCCTGGCGGGCAAGGTCGAGGGCGGGACGGTCACGCTCACCGCCGAGGACTCCGCGAGCGAGTGCCTCATCACGGTCGAGGACAACGGCGTCGGCATGGACCCGCAGGCGCTGCGCGAGGACAACCGCGACGCCCACCTCTCGGGCGCCCACGTCGGGCTGGGCAACGTCGACGACCGCATGCGCTCGGCGTTCGGGCCGGACTACGGCCTCGTCGTCGAGACCGAGCGGGGCGCGGGCACGAAGATCAGTCTCCGGGTCCCGAAGTTCCGGGCGGGCGTGCGCGTCTGAGCCGCGCACGAGTCGTTAGGGCAAACTCGACGTCGTGCCCCTGAAGCTCCCCTCGGCCCTCAAGCTCCCGCCGGCGGTCGCGTCGGTCCTGCCCGGCGTGCTCGCGTCGAAGGTCGGCGGCGGCACCGTGAGTGTCGTGCGCCTCAACGGTGTCATCGCCGCGGCCTCCGGGCCGGTCCCGCGGGCCCTGATCAACCTGCAGGCGGTGGAGTCCGCGCTGACGCGGGCGTTCGAGGCGGAGAACGCCGTCGCGGTCGCCCTGGTCATCAACTCCCCGGGCGGGTCGCCGACGCAGTCCCAGCTGGTCGCCGACCGCATCCGCGGGCTCGCCGCCGAGCACGAGCTGCCGGTGCTGGCCTTCTGCGAGGACGTGGCCGCGTCCGGCGGGTACTGGCTCGCCTGCGCCGCCGACGCGATCTTCGCGTGCCCGACGTCGCTGGTCGGCTCCATCGGCGTCGTCAGCGGCGGGTTCGGGCTGACCGGGCTGATCGAGCGGTTCGGCATCGAGCGCCGCCTGCACACCGCCGGCGAGAACAAGGCGCGGCTGGACCCCTTCCAGCCGGAGAAGGCCGAGGACGTCGAGTGGCTGCTCGGCATGCAGGGCGAGCTGCACCAGCTGTTCATCGAGTGGGTGCGCTCCCGGAGGGGCACCGCGCTCGACGAGTCGGCCGAGCTGTTCACCGGGGAGGTCTGGACCGGGCGGCGCGCGCTGGAGCTCGGGCTGATCGACGGGATCGGCACCGCCCGCGAGGTGCTCACGGCGCGGTTCCCGGACGCCGAGCCGGTCGGCGTCGAGCCCCGCAAGCCGCTCCTGGCGCGGCTGGGCATCGGGGTGCTGGCGGGTGTGCCGGGGCTCGGCGTGTCGACGCCCGACCCGGCCGCGATGGTCGTGGGGGCCCTGGAGTGGCTCGAGCACCGGGCGCACTGGAGCCGTTTCGGGTTGTAGGTGGCTGCGCGCTCGCCGGCGCCGAGTGGACTCCCACGGCTGCCGTGGCAGCCCTCGGGGTCCACTCGGTGCCTGAAAGGAGCCGGCGGAGCGACACGGCGGGCGATCTCCGCCAGGCTCGGTGACGCGGATCGGTGCTCACGAGGGCGAGCCCACCTCGGGGACGCCTATCCTCGACGACTCGCGGAGAGGGGGCGTCGTTGGCGGCGGTCGGCTGGGACGGACGCGACGTGTCCGGGCTCACGCACGAGCAGATCCACCGGTGGACCCGCGTCGGCGCGAGCCCCGAGGCGCTCGCCGCGGCCCGGGACCGCCACCTGGCCCGCGCCGACGAGCTGCGCACGGCCGCCGACCGGCTCCGCAGCGCCCAGCGCGGGGTCGCCGAGGGCTGGGTCGGTCGCGACGCCGACGCCGCGGGCGGCCGGACGAACGTGCTCGCCGGGCGGATGGAGGAGCTCGCCGAGACGGTGTCCGGGCAGGCCCGAGGGGTCGACGGGATGCGGGCCGCCCTGCTCCGGGTGCAGGCCGCGGTCGGGCCGCCCCGGCCCCCGGTGCTGCCCGCGCTCGACGGCCCGCCCCTGCTCGGCGAGCTCCGCTCCCTGATCACGGGCGCCCCCGCCGACGGGTTCACCGGCTTTCGCGCCGCCGCCGCGGAGCAGGCCGCTGCCCGCGAGGCCTACCGGACCTACCTGACCGAGACCGCTGCCGCGGCGCGCGGGGTCGCCGGCGCGGGGGTCGGGCCGCCGCCGCTCACCGCCGCCCCGGGGTCGGCCTCGCCGGGCGGGGCCGCCCCGCCGGTGGCCCGGGCCGCGGGGGTCCCGACGGGACCGGCCGGGGCCGGAGCGTCGGGGCCGACTCCGTCCGGCTCGGGCGCCGCGACGGACGCCCATGTCGCGGCCCGGGGGGCGACGCCGGTCGCCGGCGCCCGCGGGGCGTCCACCGGGGTCCTGCAGCGGGCCGCGGCCGCCGCGCCGGGCGCAGCGCCGCCCGGTGACCTGCCCGTCGGTCCGCGCGCGGTCGGCACCCCACCCGTCCCCGGTACCTCCGGGATCGCGGCCACGGCACCCGGGGCGGGGCCCGTCCTCGACCGGGGCCCCGCTCCCTCCGTGTCCCCGCCGCCGACGACGTCGGTGCCGGGCGGGGCCGCCGCCTCCGCTAGCCCGGTCGACCCCGGGCGCGCCGCTGCCGGTCCCGCCGCACCGGCCCCGGCCGAGGGCGGCGGGGTGCGCCCGGTCCCGTTCCCGACGACGGCTCCCGGCGGTCGACGCCAGGAGGCGCGGCGGCGCGACGACCGCGGCGGCGGGACTGGCCCGGCGGCGACCGGCCCCGAGGCGACCGGCCCCGAGGCGACCGGCCCGGCGGCGACCGGCCCGGGCGCCGCCACCTCCCCGACCGGCACCGACCCATCCACGACCGGTCACCCCGCGCCCGACGCGGGCGGCGGGCACGGCCATCCCGGCGCCGGGCCGTCCGCCCCCGGGCCCCTCGACGCCGCCCCCCTCGGCGTCACCCCGATGGGCGGCGGCACGGCCGAGCACCGGCTGCCACCCCGGCGGGTCGAGTACCTCGTCGCCCCCGAC
>JAVXWR010000517.1:0-2896 GCA_032230725.1 Actinomycetota bacterium | reverse complement strand
GTCGACGGAACCGCCCTGCTTCTTGAGCTCCTCCATCTCGGCCTCCATCTGGGCCGAGTCCCCCGAACAGGGCGCCGTCCTGGAACAGCACACCTGGTGCGGTGCTCGGAGCACCGACTTCCCGGTGCCGGAGGGGCCCCGCAGCGCCGAGATCTCCCCCGCCAGGCAGGGTCAACGTCACGTCGGACCAGATGTTCGCGCTGCCGAACGATTTCGAGAGGTTCTTGATGCCGACCTCGACGCCTGCCACGGATCCCCTGAGGAGTGACTTCTCGGCTGCGCCGGAGCTCGACGCGTGCCGTCACGACCGGCGGGAGCCGTGGCCCACCAGGGGCCGAGGTCGAGAGCGGTGACCGTGCGGCACTGGCGCGCACGGAGCACCACTGAAGGCGTTCCGCCGGGGCCGGGGCGACGTGTCTTCCGGGCCCCCGACCCTGCTCCGTCGTCGAACCGCAGCGAGCGGCACGAGGCCGGGCGCGCGCCCCGAGGGCTGCGCCCGGACCCTCGGCCCGTCCGTCAGAGAGCGCTGACCGAGTCGGCCTGCATGCCCTTCTGGCCCTGCGACGCGGTGAAGCTCACCCGCTGGTTCTCCTCGAGGGACCGGTAACCGGACGACTCGATCGCGGAGAAGTGGACGAAGACGTCCTTGCTCCCGTCATCGGGGGCGATGAAGCCGAAGCCCTTCTCGGCGTTGAACCACTTCACTGTTCCATCGGTCATGGAGTTCCTCTTCTCGCGCAGCCACGGCCACATCGGCCGACGGCGCTGCCCGGAACGCCCACGCCATGGATTTCCCACGAACGCGGGCGCCGGTGTCACGTGATCCGGACCGCGGTGCGGGGGAAAACAGGACTGCAACTGCTCCTGACGCTAGCACGGTCGTGGCCGGGCCCGTCGGTCGCGATCGCGCACGACGCCGTATCGCCCGGCGCCGGCTCACGTACTGTCGACGAGGACGGCTCTGCCGTCGAGGGTGCCGGCGAGCTCGCCGCCACCGCCCTCTCGGTGCTCCGACGCCGCCCCAGACCCCGCGCAGCGCAGCAGGACGGCACCGCCACACCGGAAGCGTGCGCATGACGACGACCCTGCCCGTCCCCGCCTCGGGCGCGGACACCATCGACGAGGCCGCCCCCACCGCCGTACCGCGACGCGGTGACTTCACCGAGCTCTCCGCCGCGATCAAGCAGGCGGGCCTGCTGCGGCGCCGCCGGGGTGTCTACGTCGCCAAGTTCGCGCTCAACACCGGCCTGCTCGCCGTCACCGCCACGGCGTTCGGAGTGCTCGGCGCGTCCTGGTGGCAGCTGCTGACCGCCGCCTTCCTCGCGGTGGTCTCCACACAGCTCGCCTTCATCGGCCACGACGCCGGGCACCGCCAGATCTTCCGGACCAAGCGCGCCAACGACGTCGTCGGCCACCTGCACGGAGCGCTGGTCGGGATGAGCTTCGGGGCGTGGGTGAGCAAGCACAACGAGCACCACGCCCACCCCAACCACGAGGACGTCGATCCCGACATCGACATCCCGATCCTGGCGTTCAGCACCGCCCAGGCGGCCACGAAGACCGGGCTGGCGGCCCGGGTCGTCGCCCACCAGGCGCTGATGTTCTTCCCGCTGCTGCTGCTCGAGGGCTGGAACCTGCACGTCGCCGCGGCGCAGTCCGCCCTGCGGGGCGAGGTCCCGGCCCCGCGCCTGGAGGTCGGCCTGCTCGTCGCGCACGTCCTCGGTTACCTCACCGCCGTGTTCTGGGTCCTGACGCCGCTGCAGGCGATCGTGTTCATCGCCGTCCACCAGGGGCTGTGGGGCCTATACATGGGCCTGGCCTTCGCCCCCAACCACAAGGGCATGCCGATCATCGCGGCCGGCTCCCGGCTCGACCACCTGCACAAGCAGGTCCTGACCTCCCGCAACGTGCGCGGCGGCCGGATCACCGACTACGCCCTCGGCGGCCTGAACTACCAGATCGAGCACCACCTCTTCCCCAAGATGCCGCGGCCCAACCTGCGCCACGCCCAGTCCGTGGTGCGCGCCTACTGCGACGCGCACGACCTCGGCTACACGCAGACCAGTGCGATGCGCTCCTACACCCAGGTGCTCGCGCACCTGCACGAGGTCGGGGCGGCGCTGCGCGTCCCGGGGCGGAGATCGTCGGCCGCGCACTAGGGTCGGCGTATGGCCGATCGCGCAGCGCTCGATCCCGAGGTCACCGAGCTCCTGACCGCTCGCAACATGGCCCATGTGGCCACGGTGATGAGTGACGGCGGGCCGCACGTCTCCCCGGTCTGGATCGAGCTGCTCGAGGACGATCGGCTGGCCATCTTCTCGACCGAGGCCCACCTGAAGATTCGCAACCTGCGTCGGGACCCACGGGTCGGGATCTCTGTCGCCGACGAGCACAACCCGTACCGCTCGGTGATCATCCGGGGCCGGGTCACCGAGGAGATCCACGGCGAGCCCGCCCTCGAGATCGCGGACCGGATGAGTCGCCGATACACCGGCGCGGACTTCCCCGTGCGCTCGTCGATCGTGATGGTCATCGACCCGGAGCGGGTGCGGCTGCAGGAGCTCCCCTTCAGCCACTCCTGAGCGACGGCCGGCCGCCGGCGGATCGAGGGTGCACTCGGGGCGACCTCGGGTTTGCGAGCCGCGCCGATCCCCCATCCTGCGCACGGCCGGGTCCTCCCGGTCTCGCGCCCGGTCCCCGGGCGGTTCCATCCGAGAGACGGTGTCGATGTTCTTCCACGTGCAGCGCATGATCAACGAGATCGAGTCCGACGAGCCGGACCCGGCAGCCGCGAACGCCCTGCAGGAGGGGCTGGGCGGTCAGTTCGGCGAGATGCGCACGATGATGCAGTACCTGTTCCAGAGCTTCAATTTCCGCGGCCCGACGGCCAAGCCCT
>JAVXWR010000429.1:0-4094 GCA_032230725.1 Actinomycetota bacterium | reverse complement strand
CGGCGTCGCGATGACCGCACCGGCGCCCGTCGTCGGACCGCCCGCGACGCCGAGCACGATGAGGGTCGCCGTCGCCGCGGCCACCAGCGCTCCGCCGGCCGCGGCCCGGCCTCGGCGCCTCGACTTCGGCCCGGACATCGGCCTGCGGCGGACCGGCGCGGCGATCGTGGCCGTGGTGACCGGCCCGAGCTCGGCGCAGGACTCCGGATCGTCCTCGAGCACGCCGAGCGCCGCGGCGACCTGCCGCGCGGACGGCCGTCGCTGCGGTGACCCGTCGGTCATGGTCCGCAGGAGCGTGCGCAGCGGCGCGGGCACCTCGTCGGGGACGCTCGGTGCGGTGGTGAGGCGCGTCAGGACCACCTCGAGACCCGTGCCGGGGAGCCCGAGGCCGCCGGTCGCGGCCTCGAGCAGGACCAGACCGAGGGCGTAGACGTCCGCGGCGGGCCCGACCGCGGTGCCGCGCAGCTGCTCGGGGGCCATGTAGGCCGCCGTCCCGACCACGGCGTCCGTCGCCGTCACCCGCGTGGAGTCGACGAGCCGGGCGATGCCGAAGTCGGCGAGGCGCGGCCCGTGCACCGGATCGAGCAGGACGTTCGCCGGCTTGACGTCCCGGTGGGTGATCTCCTCGGCGTGGATGTAGGCGAGCGCCTCGGCCAGCGACGACCCCAGAGCGACCAGGTCGGCGACGGGCAGGCAGCCGTCGGCCAGGCGTTGCGCGAGCGACGGCCCCTCGACGAGGTCCATGACCAGGTGGGCCCGTCCGTTCTCGGTCCCGGCGTCGAGCAGGCGCACCAGGCCCGGGTGATCCAACCGGGCCAGGGTGCGGACCTCCGCGCGCTGGCGGTGACGGTCGGGGCCGTCCGCCCCGAGGGCGAAGCGCTTGAGCGCGACCGCCCGCTCGGCGCGGCGATCCCACGCGCGGTACACCGTGGCCGACCCGCCGTGCCCCAGGACCTCGCCGAGCGCATAGCGACCGAGCACGACCTCGAGAGCGCTCCGGTCCATCAGCCCGCCCGCCTCACCATGCCGCGTCGGGACCCATCGGGCCCCTCCCGGGACAGGAGTCCCCCTCCCCCACACCACGGAGCCGGGCCCCGATCGGTTCACTGGGCTCCCGCACAACGAAGGAGACTGTCGTGGCGCTGATCGCGATCGAGGAGCACTGGAACCTGCCCGAGCTGACGTCGGCGGTGAAGGCCCTCCCCGCGGACCGCGGCGACGAGAGCGTCGTGTTCGACGAGATGGGCGACAACCTCGAGCACCTCGACGACCTCGACGAGACGCGGATCGCCGCCATGGACGCCCAGGGCGTCGACGTCCAAGTCCTCTCGCTGGCACCGCCCGGTCCGCAGCCGCTCGACGCGGCGGACGCGGTGCCGCTCAGCCGGCGGGCGAACGACCTCGCCGCCGAGGCCGTACGTCGGCACCCGTCCCGTTTCCGGGCCTTCGCGACCCTCCCGACGCCCGACCCGCCGGCCGCCGTCGCCGAGCTCGAGCGCACGGCCGCCCTCGGCTTCGTCGGGGTCATGGTCTACGGGCGCACCGGCGAGGTCCCCCTCGACGACCCGCGCTACGACGGCCTGTTCGCCACGGCCGCGGCCCTGCGTCAGCCGATCTTCATCCACCCGCAGCTCCCGCCGCCCGCGGTCCGGGACGCGGCCTACCGCGGCATCGGCCCCATGACCGATCTCGCGCTCGCGACGTTCGGGTGGGGGTGGCACCTCGAGGCGGCGCTCTCGGCCCTGCGCCTGATCGTGCGCGGGACGTTCGACCGCCACCCCGACCTGCAGCTCGTCCTCGGCCACTGGGGCGAGCTGCTGCCGTTCTGGCTCGACCGCACCGACAGCCTGTCCCGGGTCGCGGGGCTGGAGCGGACGGTGTCGGAATACGTCCGGTCGAACCTGCACATCACGTGCTCCGGGATGCTCAACCCGACGCTGCTGCGGCACACCCTGGAGGTCACGACGACTGACCGGCTGCTGTTCTCGACGGACTATCCGTTCCAGCGACCGACCCGCGGGGACATCGACGGGCTCCTCTCCGCGTTCCCCACCGACGAGGCCCGCGAGAAGTTCGCCGTCGGCAACGCCCGCGCCCTGTTCGGCATCCCGGCCGACTGAGCCGCACTCACCCGCGGCGCGGGACCGAGGGGTGAACCGTCCGGTTCCGGGGGACTCACCGGCATGCGACTCCTCGTCACCGGCGCCTCGGGCTTCGTCGGCGGCCGGCTCGTCCGGGCGCTCGCCGACCACGGGCACGACGTCGCGGCCATGACGCGGCGCCCCGACGCCTACGCCGGGCCCGGGACCGCCGTGCACGGCGACATCCACGACCCGGAGTCGCTGCGCTCGGCGCTACGCGCCCGCGACGTCGCCTACTACCTGGTCCACTCCCTCGACCGCGCCGACTTCCAGGCCGCCGACGCGGCGGGCGCGCGGACGTTCGGGGCCGCCGCGGCGGAAGCCGGGGTCGAGCGCATCGTCTACCTCGGCGGTCTCGGCGACGACGCCGACGACCTCTCCGCCCACCTGCGCAGCCGGCGCGAGGCGAGGCCCTGCTCGGCGAGGCGGGCGTTCCCGTCACCACGCTGCGGGCCGGCATCGTCGTCGGCCACGGCGGCATCTCCTGGGAGATGACGCGCCAGCTCATCCACCACCTCCCCGCGATGGTCTGCCCCCGCTGGGTCTACACCCGCACCCAGCCCATCGCCGTCGCCGACGTAGTGCGCTACCTCGTCGGGGTGCTCGACCACGCCGCCACGACGGGGCGGGCCTTCGACGTGGGAGGCCCGGACGTCCTCGCCTACGTCGACATGCTCCGGCGCGCGGCCGTGGTCGCGGGGCGCCGGGCACCCATGATCCTGCCGGTGCCGCTCCTGACCCCGAGCCTGTCCTCGCGGTGGCTCTCCCTCGTCACCGACGTGAACACCGCCACGGGCCGGTCGCTGATCGACTCGATGGCGAACGAGGTCGTCGTGCGCGACGACTCGATCCGGCGCCTCCTGCCCTTCGAGCCGATGGGGTACGACGACGCCGTCCGGGTCGCGCTCGCCGACCGCGCCGCCGGGAGCGGCCCCGGCCGGCCCGCCGTCGACGCCGCCTGAGCCGTCCCGGACCGTCAGGGACGTCGGCCGAGATACCAGACAGCCACGCCGGTCCGGGAGCTCTGTTCGGTCTTGTGCATGATGTGGCGTACGTGGTTCTCCACCGTGCGCGGGGACAGGTGCAACCGGCGGGCGATGTCCCCGTTGCCGGCCCCGTCCGCGACGAGCGCGGCGATCTCCGTCTCCCGGGGCGAGAGCGGGCCGCGCACGGCCTGCGACCTCGCCGAGGCGAACTCCTCCACGTCGGCGGCGAGCGGAGCCATCGACAGCGCGATCGACAGCCGACGGGCCTCCGCCAGGTGCGCGTCGGCGCGGCGACGGGAGGGAACCGTCCGGGCGAGCTCGAGGTGCGTCATCGCCACGGACGGCAGGTCGTGCAGGCTCTCGGCACTGCGCAGGGCGTCCTCCAGCCACGCCCCGGCCTGGTCGGAGCGGCCGAGCAGCTGGGCGAGGCGACCGAGGTGCAGGGTCACCGGGCCGTAGGAGGGGGTGTCCGCCCCGCCGCTGACCTGCCGCTCGGCGTAGGGCGTGAGCTCCTCGTGCAGGACCTGCGCGCGCGGCAGGTCCTGCAGCGCGACGGCGAGACGGGCGTGGCCGACGGTGGCGATCAGCCACTCCGGGGCGCGTCGGGGGAGGTCGCGTACGTGGGGCGCGATCGCGCGCCACAGCGTGCGCGCCTCGTCGAGGCGCCCGAGGGCTACGAGCTGGACCGCATGCCATCCCCGGGCGAAGAACGGGGCACCGTCGAGCGCCTCCCGGACCTCCTCCTCGGCCTCCTCGAGCCCCTCACCGCTCAGCACAGCGAGGTGGGAGCGCATCACCACGGCGAGGAAGCCCGGCAAGCCGGCCACGATCGCGCGGCAGTCCGCGAAACGGCCGTCGAGCAGGCGCAACGACGCCCGGGCGAGGTCGGCCCGGATCGTCCAGGACTCGTCGTCGAGGGCCGCGACGACACCGGCGAGCGCCGTCAGTTCGGCCTCGAGCTCGACGC
>JAVXWR010000510.1:0-4938 GCA_032230725.1 Actinomycetota bacterium | reverse complement strand
CCGTTGCGCGTCACCGAGAACGAGTTGGTGCGCAGCCCGGTGCCACCGGTCCACGGCTCGAACCCGGCCTGCACGCTCGTCAGGTACCAGTTCGACTTGACGACCCCGCGGAGCATCGCGTCGCGGGTGAACAGCTCGATCGGCAGGTTGGTCACCGACGTCGTCGAGGTCTTGCGGACGTAGGAGATGACCGGCAGGTCGGTCGTGCCGTACCAGATCGTGTAGACCGTGCCGCCGATGTTGACGTCGTAGTACGGCTTGCCGATCGGCTGGACCCACGAGGTGTGGTTCAGCCAGATCATCATCTCGGCGCCGGTGTTGCGGGCCTTGTTGGTCGTCGTCGGGTCGAACCAGATGTCGTAGGCGGTGTTGTACTGCTGGGTCCCGCCCGCCGTCGGGCCCTTCGTGGACCAGTTCGACCGGACGGTGCCGAGCGAGGAGACCTGCGCCGGGAACGGCGAGGCGGCGGTGCAGTAGCCGTAGTTGCAGCCCCGCAGGATCGACGGGAAGCCCGCCGGGCCCTTGTTGTTCGTGTGCTGCGCGACGTCGACGTTGAAGCCGGTGTCGAAGGGCGTGATGCACTGCTGGGTCGTGGCGCCCCAGCGGTCGTTCTGGACGAGGTACTTGCCCGCGGCGACCGACTTGGACCCGAACGCGTCGCAGATCTGCGCCGGGGCGGCCGGAGCCGCCACCGTCGTGGTCGGGGCCTTCGTCGTGGTCGGGGCCTTCGCTGCGGCCGCGGCGGGCGGGGCCGGCTTCGGCGTCGCCGCCGACCCGACCGCGTTCCCGACCAGCACCGACCCCAGTGTCACGGCCACCGCCAGGACGGCCGCGAGCAGGTAGCGGGTCCGTCGGGTGGCGCGGGCGGCCGCCCGTCGCACTGCGGCCCGGCCGCCGACGACGCCTGGTGACTGGTCGGTCATGATCTGTTCGTTCCCCCTGTGACCTGCGCCGGGCGGAGCGCCGCGGCGGTTCGATCCCGTTCTCGTGATCGGTCACGGTGTTGTTACGGGGGTCGGCGGAAAGTCACTCCGTCGAGCGCGTGCACGCCCCGATCTCGGGCATGCTGTGCGCGTGAGTCAGACAGCGGAGATCGGCGTCAGCGGCCTCGCCACGATGGGTCGGAACCTCGCACGCAACCTCGCGCGCCACGGCCACGCCGTCGCGCTGCACAACCGGAGCGCCAAGCGCACCCATGACCTCGTCGACCAGTTCTCCGACGAGGGCACCTTCGTGCCCGCCGAGTCCGCGGAGGACTTCGTGCGCTCCCTGGAACGCCCCCGTCGCATCGTGCTGATGGTCCCGGCCGGCAAGGCGACCGACGCCGTCATCGACGAGTTCACCCCGCTCCTCGAGTCCGGCGACGTGATCATCGACGCGGGCAACGCCCACTTCGCCGACACCCGCCGTCGGGAGAAGGCGCTGCGCGACCAGGGGCTGAACTTCGTCGGCATGGGCGTCTCGGGCGGCGAGGAGGGCGCCCTCAACGGGCCCTCGATCATGCCCGGCGGGCCCGACGAGGCGTACGAGTCCCTCGGCCCGCTGCTCGAGGACATCTCGGCGCACGTCGACGGCGCCCCGTGCTGCACCCACATCGGCGCCGACGGTGCGGGCCACTTCGTCAAGATGGTCCACAACGGCATCGAGTACGCCGACATGCAGCTCATCGCCGAGGCCTACGACCTGCTGCGCTCCGGGCTCGGCATGGACCCGGCGGGGATCGCGGAGGTGTTCCGCACCTGGAACCAGGGCCGCCTGGACTCCTACCTCATCGAGATCACCGCCCAGGTCCTCGCGCACGACGACGCGGCGACCGGCAAGCCGTTCGTCGACGTGGTCGCCGACGAGGCCGAGCAGAAGGGCACCGGACGCTGGACGGTGCAGGCCGCGCTCGACCTCGGCGTCCCGGTGACGGGCATCGCCGAGGCGACCTTCGCCCGCTCGCTCTCGGGCAACCGCACGCTGCGCGACGCCGCGCGGGGGCTGCCCGGCGTCTCGCGCGCCCGTCTCGAGGGGGCGGCCGCCGAGGGCTTCGTCGAGGACATCGAGCAGGCCCTGTACTCGTCGAAGATCGTCGCCTACGCCCAGGGCTTCAACGAGATCCAGGCGGGCGCCTCGGAGTACGGCTGGTCGATCGACCTCGGTCAGGTCGCCAAGATCTGGCGGGGCGGCTGCATCATCCGGGCCAAGTTCCTCAACGAGATCACCTCGGCCTACGAGCGCGAGCCCGGCCTGACCACGCTGCTCACCGACCCGTCGTTCACCGAGTCGATCGGCGGGGCGCAGGACTCCTGGCGGCGGGTGGTCGCCTCGTCGGCACAACTGGGGATCCCGACGCCGGGCTTCTCCTCGGCCCTGTCCTACTACGACGGGATCCGGGCCGACCGGCTGCCGGCCGCCCTCGTCCAGGGCCAGCGTGACTTCTTCGGTGCCCACACCTACCGGCGCACCGACAAGGAGGGCACGTTCCACACGGCGTGGGCCACGGACGACCGGGCGGAGTCCGATGCCTAGGTGCCTCCGGCCGGTGAGCAGAAAGTGCGGCTATAGCCGCATTTTCTGCTCACAAGGCCGAAGGCCACCTACCGGGGCACCCCGCCCACCGCATCCACCACCGCGTCCCACCGTGTCCGGGCGCCCTCGGGGAAGCGGGCCCGGGCGCGTACGTCCTTGCTCGACCCCTCCCGGTAGCGCCGCTTCGCCCACGGCGAGCCCGGCCGGGCCAGGCGGATCGCCCCGACCAGTGCGAACGGCAGCACCACCAGGCCGAGCACCGCGAGGATCGGCTTGCCCTTGAGCGCGGCCGTGACCGCGACGGCGAGCGTGACCGCTGCCGACGCGAGCACGGTCGGGGCGTTGTCCTCGCTCGCCGCGCCGAACGGATTCACCCCGAGCACGAGCAGGGCGCCCACCGCGGCCACCACGAGCACCACGTCGACCGAGGCCCGCCCCTGCTCGCTCCAGTAGACGTCGTCGAGGTGCAGCCACAGCGCGAACTCGTCGAGGGTCAGCGCCGCGCCGGCCCCGAACGCGACGGCGAGGACGATCTGCCAGGCGCCCTCGGGCCGGTAGACGAACTCGCCGGCGCCCGCGACGAGCATCAGCAGGATGCCGTGCACCAGGTGGTGGATGTGCACCCCGCCGATCGCCTGGTTGCGGAAGGGTCCGCGGCCGCTGCGGATCAGCCGGACGATCGCCCGCGTCACGAGGAACACCACGAGGAACGACCCGAGCATCCACGCGGCGGTGACCCGCGTGTCGTCCAGCCCGAAGTCGACGTTCACGTCCATCCGTGGTCCTTCCTCGTTGTCGACCACCCAATGTGACCGACGCTGCGCCCGGACGCGAGGTCGCTCCTGGTCACGGATTGATCGCTCTCGACCTGGGCGCGTCGAACAGTCACGATCAGACGTGTGCCGGGCACCGAGGACACCAGGCGTGATCATCGGCTGCTGCTCGTGTCGGTGTTCGCCTCGGCCGCCTTCGCCGTCGTCTCCTGCGTGTGGGGCGTCCTGTCCGGTTCGTCGATGATCGTGTTCGACGGCCTCTACTCGTTCGCGTCCATCGGGCTCTCGCTGATCGCCGTCGCCGCGCTGCGGGTCTCGCGACGCGGGCCCGACGCCGCCCACCCGTGGGGCCGGGAGGAGTGGGAGCCCGTCGCCGTGGTCGTCAAGGCGCTCGCGCTGGCGGCGCTGTCGGTGTACGCCGTCGTCGGCGGGATCACCGACCTGCTCGCCGGGGGCCGCGAGGTCGCCACCGGCTGGGCGCTCGCCTACGCCGTGCTCGCGACGGCGAGCGGCGTCCTGGTCACGCTCGCGCTGCGCCGCGGCGACGGCGGGCTGGTCCGGGCCGAGGCGGCCGAGTGGCAGGGCGACACCCTGCTCTCGGTCGGGGTCCTCGTGGGCTTCGGGCTCGCGGTCGGACTGAAGGCCGCGGCCCGCGCGGACCTCGCCGCCTACGTCGACCCCGGGATGGTCGTCCTCGTGTCCCTGCTCTTCCTGCGCGTGCCGGCCGGCCTGATCGTGCGGGCCATGCGCGAGGTGCTGGCCATGACGCCGCCCGGGGACACCATGAGCGAGCTGCAGACCGCCGTCGACGAGGTCCGTGACCGCTACCGGATGCGGGAGTCCTTCCTGCGCGCCTCCCAGGTCGGGAGCCGCGTGGACGTCGAGATCGACTACCTGGTCGACGACGGGTCCGCCGTGCACAGCGTCGCCGACTGCGACGACGTCCGCGCCGACCTCCACGAGCGCCTGGCCGCCCTGGGCCACGAACGCTCCGTCGTCGTCGCCTTCACGACCGACCGGAGGTGGGCCCAGTGAGCACCGTGACCAGCACGACCGACGTCCGCGAGGAGATCGTCGTGCACCTCGGCGCCCCGGAGGAGCTGTTCGCCGTCGACCCGCTCGCCCCGCTCTCCACCCCCGCGGGCGAGCGAGTGCGCGCGACGCCGGGCGTGGACGAGCTGCTCGGTGAGCTCCTCGGCCGGGCCGGGGTCCGCCGCCGACGCCGGGTGGTGCTCACCCTGCCCCCCTCGGCGCTCGCCGACGCCCAGGTGGGACCGCGCCTGGAGGCGGGCCTGCGACGCTGGTGCACGGCCCGGATCGAGCGCGTCGAACGGGAGAGCCGGTCGCTGTGGCGGCAGGGCCTGTGGTCGCTGCGGGGCGGGACGGTGCTGTTCGTCCTCGGCCTGGTGCTCTCGACGGGCTTCCTCGAGCCGGAGATCCCGCAGCTCCTGCAGGACGTCCTCGGCAACGGGATCTTCCTCGTCGTCGCGTGGATCGGGCTGTGGTACCCGCTCGACCTGCTCTTCTTCGCCCGCTCCCCCGCCAAGCGGGAGATGCGGGCGCTCGACGTGCTGGCGACGATGCCGGTGGAGGTGCGCACCCGTCCGTGAAGCCCGCGACCATCGACCCCGGCGACGACGTCAGGCGCGGC
>JAVXWR010000417.1:0-6276 GCA_032230725.1 Actinomycetota bacterium | reverse complement strand
GGCGTCGAGCACCCCCGCGGGCGCGTCGACGTCGTCGGCGTCGAACTCCACCGTCGCCACCCCCACGGTCCCGGCCGTGGCGATCGACCGGGTCTCGTCGGCGAGGTCGTCGCTGCGGCGGGCCGCGAGCACGACGGTGGACGCGCGCCCGTCGGCCACCAGCCGCCGGGCGAGGGCGACGCCGATCTCGCTGCGGCCGCCGAGGACGAGGACGGTGCCGGACACGCCGGAAGCCTCGCAGTCGTCGCAGCGGTGACGTGCGGCAGGGCCTAGCGTGAGCACCCTCCGGGCGGCTCCCCCGTCGCCCGGTGGGACCCGAGGGGGCCGGGGTGAAGATCGTGACGGCGCTCGTGCGCCCGCACGCACTCGACTCGGTGCGCCGGGCCCTCGAGCGGCACGCGGTGCTCGGGATGACGATCACCGAGGTCGCGGTCTGCGATCCGGGCCACGTCGAGGTGCACAAGGGGGCCCGGGTCGAGGTCGACCTCGTGCCGCGGCTGCGGGTCGAGACCGTGGTCGACGACGAGATCGTCGAGCGCCTGCTGGACCAGCTCCAGTCGAACCTCGACGGGGCGGAGGGACAGCTCTGGGTCCGCCACGTCGACCTGGTGCTGCGGGTACGCACGGGCGAGATGGGGAGCGACGCGGTCTGAGCCGGGCCCGGTGGTCCCGGGGACGCTGGGGGGTGCGTCCCCGGGACCGGTCCGATCGCGGGGGGCACGACCGACCATGACGGAGGTTACGCCCAGGACCGGTGGGTCCGGACCAGGAGTCACCCGACCGAACACGATTGTCGAGCAGTCGGTGCGCCGGACGGTCGTTCGGTGGGCGCGAGCGGGTGTCGGAACGGCGACGGCCCGCCGTCCCGGAGGACGGCGGGCCGTGGTGGTGGCGGGTGAAGGATTCGAACCTTCGAAGCTTTCGCGACGGATTTACAGTCCGCTCCCATTGGCCGCTCGGGCAACCCGCCGGGGTGCCGCCTCACCGGACGGCGACGAAAACACTACAAGCCGACGCCCGGCCGGTGAGCACCCGGGGGTGGGTGTAGACCGGACACCGCCGTCCGGCGCCGTCCACGCCAGCCGAGGAGGAGACCCGTGGCCAACCCGTCGTTCGACGTCGTGTCGAAGGTCGACCGTCAGGAGGTCGACAACGCCCTCAACCAGGCCTCCAAGGAGCTCACGCAGCGCTTCGACTTCCGGGGGACGGGCGCCTCGGTGACGTGGGCGGGCGAGGGGGCCATCACGGTCGCGGCCGAGACCGAGGAGCGTTGCACCGCGGCCATCGACGTCTTCAAGGAGAAGCTGATCAAGCGCGGGATCTCGCTCAAAGCCTTCGAGATCGGCGAGCCCGCCGTGTCCGGCAAGACCTACCGGGTCACCGGCACGCTGGTGCAGGGCATCTCCAAGGAGAAGGGCAAGGAGATCTCCAAGCTCATCCGGGACGAGGGCCCGAAGGGCATCCAGGCCCAGATCCAGGACGACCAGCTCCGCGTCACCGGCAAGAAGAAGGACGACCTGCAGGACGTGATCTCCCTGCTCAAAGGCCACGACTTCGGGATCGCGCTGCAGTTCACGAACTACCGCTGATGCCCCGACGCACCTAGCGACGGCCCCCTCGAACGGCTCAGGTGCCGGGGTGCACGCCCGGCCGGAGGCCGTGATCGGTGGCGATGCGGCCCAGCAGCTCGCGGAGCCGCGCGCGGTCGTCGGGGTCGAGGGACCGGCAGAGCTCGTCCTCGTGGTCCGCCGCCGCGACGACGAGCTCACGCATCCGGGCACGCCCGGCGTCGGTGAGGTGGACGGCCCGCTGGCGGCGGTCGGTCGGGTGCGGACGCCGCTCGACGACGCCCGCCCGCTCGAGCTCGTCGATGAGCACGACCAGCCGGCTCGGCCCGACGTCGAGGTGCTCGGCCAGCGCCTGCTGGCTCCGGCCCGGCTCGCGGGCGATCGCCCGCATGAGCGCACTCTGCGGCAGCGTCAGCCCGATCCCGGCGAGCCGGTCGCCGAACAGGCGGGAGCCCAGGGCGCCGACCTGGGCGACGAGGAAGCCCGCGCCGGTGGGGCGGCGCACGGGAGCCGCCTCGACGTCGTCCACGACGCCGCATCCTAGCCACCACATATCATTCATGGTATGAATGAGTCATAAGATGAATGATCTGAGGTGCAGGTGATGCGGGCGAAGACGGTGCTGGTGGTGGGACTGGTGACGGCGGCGGTGGGCACGCTGCTCGAGTACCTGACGGGCGTTCCCGGCTTCCCGACGGTCCCGCCGGGGCCGATCATCCTGGCGGTCGCCGTGGTCCTCGTGGTCCTCGTGGTCCTCGCGGCCCTCGTCCAGGTCCTCGGGCTCGCGGCGGCGCTCGTCGGAGGCGTCGTCGCCCTCGTGGCGTCGCCCGTCCCGGCGCGCCCGTGACCACTCCGGCCGCGGCCCTCGCCGCGACGTGGCGGGAGGGTTCCGCGATCGAGCGGGGGTGCTACGTCCTCGCCGCGGGACTCGCCCTGAGCGGCGTCCTGCACGCCGCGCTCCTGCTGGCGACGGGCGGGTCGTGGGACGGGCCGCTGTCGTTCCGCAAGCCCGCCTCGTTCGGCGTCTCCTTCGGCCTGACCCTGGCGACGATCACCTGGGGTGCTGGGCCGACTCCCTCGCCGGGCTCCCGCAGCGATCCTCGTCCCGTTCGCGCTGGCGTGCCTGGACGAGGTCGTCGTCATCACCGTGCAGGCGTGGCGGGGGCTGCCCTCGCACTTCGGGGTGACGGGCCCCGGCTCGGGTCTGGTCTCGGGCGCCGCGGCCGGTGGGGCCGTCGTCGTCGTGGTGACGATGACCGCCGCCACGGTCGCCGTCCTCCGCCCCCTCCCCGGCGTCGCGCCCAGCATGGTGCTCGCGCTGCGGGCCGGGTTCGCGAGCCTGCTGGTGGCGCTCGGCCTCGGCGTCTACATGCTCGCCCGCGGGATCGTCATCTCCCGGGGCGACCCGGCCGGCGCGGCAGCGGCCTTCGCCTTCTCCGCCGGGATCAAGCCCGGGCACGCCGCCACGATGCACGGCGTCCTGGTGCTGCCCGCGCTCGCCTGGCTCCTGTCGTTCACGGACCGGCCGGAGCGGTCCCGCCTCGCCGTGGTCCGGCTGGCGTCGGCCGGGTACGGGCTCCTCGCGGGGGTGGTCGTGGTGGAGGTCCTCGTCGGGCTCGACCCGCTCGCGGGCACCTCGGTCACCGGCACCGTGCTCGGCGCCGTCGGGGTCCTCGCGCTGGCGAGCGCCGTCGGGTCCACCGTCGTCACCGTCGTCCGTCACTGACCGGGCACGGCACCGAGGACGAGACGCCGCGGGGGCCGGACCCGGTCGAGCTCGGCGACGGCGCGGCACCACAGGTCGCCGACGTCGACACCCAGGCGCTCGAGGACGGCCACTCCGGCGCAGTCCGGGGCGGCCAGCACCGCCGCGAGCACGTCCTCGACCTCCAGATCCGGCGCCCCGCGCCGGTCCGCCAGGCGCTGGGCCACCCCGACGGCCACCGCGGCCCGCACGCTCAGCGCCGGCGGCGCCGCGGGTGGACCCGGGGTCCACGGGAGCAGCGCGCGCAGGGCGTCCGGGTCGACGCCGGCGAGCAGCCCCGCCCCGCACTCCCGGTCCTCGCGGACGAGCCCGAGCACCAGGTGCGCGGTCCCGACCGCGGGCGCTCCGAGTCGCGTCGCCTCCTGCCGGGCGAGGTCGAGGACCCGGCTGTAGCGGCGGTGGCGACGAGGAGGCAGGCACATACCGCAACCTCACCGGGGCGGCGACCCGGCCACCTCGGGGACGACCCCCGAGGTTCCTCTGGGTTGCTACCACGGCTGGATGACTCGCTGTACCTCTTACCGGTAGTAGCCCATACATGCTGTTGGTATTACCGTAGGTCGCACGTACAGCAACGGAGGTGGACGGTGGGTGCTCGGCAGCATCAGGACTACGGGTTCTTCGGTCCCGGCTCGGTGACCTGGCGGGTGTGGGGTTATCCGACCTCGATCGTGCTCGGGTTCCTCCGCGCCGTCGTCATCGAGGAGCTCGACCCGCACCTCGTCGCGTCGGTCGACCAGTCCGGGCAGGTGAAGCTGCGCCCGAAGCTGCGCTACGACCGGACGATGCAGTACTTCGCGACGATCAAGTTCGGCGACGCGGAGTCGGTGCTGCGGGCCTCCGACACGCTCATGAAGATTCACTCCCGCGCCGTCGGCCACGACCCCGTCACCGGCGGGCTCTACGACGCGAACGACCCGGCGTCCCAGCTGTGGATCCACCTCACCGCCTGGCACTCCATCCTCTACACCTACGAGATCTTCGGCCCGGGGAAGCTCACCGAGGCCGAGGAGGCGCAGTACTGGGAGGAGTGCGCGCGGGCCGCCGAGTTCCAGACCATCGACCCGGCCGACGTCCCCCGCAGCCGGGAGGGCATCCGCGCCTACTTCGCGGCCTACCGCCCGCGGCTGGTCGGCTCCGAGGTCGCGCAGGACATGATGGACTTCCTCCTCGACGCGAACACGATCGTCCTCCCGGAGCGCATGCCGGCCGCGGTGCGCTTCGTGTTCAACGCCGTGGCCCGCCGGGCGGTGGTCGCCACCCTGCCCCGCTGGATGCGCAAGCTCGGCGCCACCACGCAGTCCGGCCTCACCGACCGCGTGGCCATCGCGCTCACGCGGCCCGTCGTGCGGGCCGTCGCCGCCAGCACCTGGCTGCAGGTCTGGGCGCTGCGTCTGGCGAGCCCGCGCACCGCCCCGATCCTCGAGCCCGTGCTGCGCGGCATCCCGCCGGTGCGCCCGGTGCTCCGGGAGCCCGCCGAGGCCCGCGCGCAGTACGGCGTGACCGACCCGCGGACGCAGTACGCGGCGATCCTGGCCGATCGCGCGCGTGCGGCGGGTCCGGCGCCGTACCCGAAGCACCACCACGAAGAGCTGGTGCCCTTCCCCGCCTGACGTCCGTGGTTCCCCGGGTCCGCGCCGCCCGGGGACCCCACGACGCCGAGGCCCGCCCTCAGACGCGACGGCGGTGACGCCCACCGACGAACTGGTGGGCGCCTGCCGCGCCCGCCACCGCCGCCGTGGCGAGCAGGCCGTACCAGAGGGCGTCGTCGCCCCCGGTGGATCCGTCGCCGGCCGCGACCGCACCGACCGGCACGTCGGACGCGGTCGTGTCGACCGGCACGGATGCGGCGGTGGTGCCGGCCGCGGCGGAGGTGTCCGCGGAGGTGTCCGCAGTGTTCGAGACGGCCTGCACCGAGCCGGTCGTCGAGCCGTGCCCGTAGGCGTAGGACTCGCACGCCACGCCGTCGTGGTCGGCGTCGAGGCGGTTCGGGTCCGAGTGGTCGCGGTCGAGCACGCGCTGGGCCTGGGTCCGGCTGGTGAAGTCGTGGCAGTCGAGGTCGGTGATCGCCGGGCGGGTGGTGCGGGCCGGGGAGGACGACGTCCCCCGGCTCGCCGTGCCCGTGTGCTGCGTGCCCGTGTGCTCGGTGTCCGGGGCCGCTGGCGTCGTCGGCGACGTGACCGGCTTCGTCGGCGCCGAGGAGCCGCGGTGCGGGAGGTCCTGGCAGGCGACACCGTCGTGGTCGGCGTCGAGCCGGTAGGGGTCGCCCGGCAGCAGCTTGGCCTGGGCGTCCTCCTGGTAGGTGAAGTCCTTGCAGTTGTAGTCCACCGCCGCCGGCGCCGCGGACGCGATCCCGACGAGCGGGCCGGCCCCGAGGCCGAGCACGGCGGCGCCGGAGAGCACCACACGCCCGGCGACGGCGGGACGGACCGAACGGGCACGACGGTGAGCAGACACGGATCTCCCCCGAGAGCACTGGCGTGGATGCAGCGGCACCGCGAGCCGGCGCCGTAGGTGGCTGCCGGGGGCCGTTGTGTCCGGGATGTCGCCGGCGGCCGCCGTTCCGTTATCGAGCCGCAGCGCGACCACACGAACGGGCGATGCGGCCCGCGCCCGGGGCCGGGGCGCGACACCGGGAATCGACCGGAGTGCCGCCCTCTACAGTCGCCGACGGCGGGTCCGTCGCGCGGACCCCACACGGAGACGACGGCGGCGACGGGAGCCGGGACGTGAAGGGGATCGTGCTGGCGGGGGGCAGCGGCAGCCGGCTGCACCCGGTGACCCGAGCGGTCTCCAAGCAGCTGCTGCCCGTCTACGACAAGCCGATGATCTACTATCCGCTCACGACGCTCATGCTCTCGGGCATTCGTGAGATTCTCATCATCTCGACACCGACCGATGTGCCGCGCTTCCGCGACCTGCTCGGCGACGGACGGCAGTGGG
>JAVXWR010000389.1:0-5509 GCA_032230725.1 Actinomycetota bacterium | reverse complement strand
CCCGCCGAGTACGCGCTCTTCGGGCGCCGGGACCAGGATGCCGAGGACCGCGGATCGCTCTTCGACGAGGCCGCCGACCACATCGAGGTCCAGCGCCGGCTCTGGGACTCCTGGGAGGACGACGCCGAGATCCGCGACGTCGCGACCGGTCGCTTCGTCGATCGCGAGAAGCTGCACTACATCGACTTCGTCGGCTCCCACTTCGCCGTCCGCGGGCCGTCGATCACCCCACGCCCGCCGCAGGGCCAGCCACCGGTCACCGTGCTCGCGCACGTCGACACCGCCTACCGCCTCGCGGCCCGCGCGGCCGACGTCGTGTTCACGACGCCGGACGGTGCCGGTCGCGACGGACCCACCGGCGACGCCGCGACGACGCTCGCCGCGGCCCGCGCCGCCGAGGCGGAGGTCGGCCGCCGGGGCGACCCGCTCCTCGTCGTCGGGGACCTGCTCGTGCTCCTCGACGACGACACCGCGTCGGCCCGCGCCCAGCTCTCCCGGCTCGACGCCGTCGCGCCGCTGCGCACTGACGCCGCCGTGCTGGCCGGGACCGTCGGGGAGGTCGCCGACACCCTCGAGTCGTGGGCCGCCGCCGGCCTCGCGGGCGCACGGCTGCGCCCCGCCGTCGCCGCGTCCGACCTGCCGCGCATCACCCGCGAGCTCGCCCCCGAGCTCGCCCGCCGGGGCCTGACCCGCAGCGCCTGGGGCGAGCCCGCCTCGCTGCGCGACCTGCTCGGACTCCCCCACCCCGCCAACCGCTACGCCCACGCGTGAGAGGAGGGCAGTCGATGAGCACCGACCAGCCCCGCAAGCAGATCCACCTCGCCGCGCACTTCCCCGGCGTCAACAACACGACGGTCTGGGGGGACCCGGCGTCGGAGAGCCACATCGCGTTCTCCTCCTTCCGGCACTTCGCGCAGACCGCGGAGCGCGCCAAGTTCGACTTCCTCTTCCTCGCCGAGGGCCTGCGGCTGCGCGAGCAGGGCGGCAAGATCTACGACCTCGACGTCATGGGCCGCCCCGACAACGTCTCGATCCTCATGGCGATGGCGGCGGCGACCGAGCGGATCGGGCTCGCGGGCACCGTCAACTCGACGTTCAACGAGCCGCTCGACGTCGCCCGCAAGCTCGCCTCGCTCGACCACCTCTCCGGCGGGCGCGCCGCGTGGAACGTCGTCACCAGCTGGGACGAGTTCACCGGCGAGAACTTCCGCCGCGGCGGCTACCTGCCCAAGGACAAGCGCTACCTGCGCGCCCAGGAGATGCTCTCGACGGCGCAGACGCTGTGGGACTCGTGGGAATCCGACGGCATCGTCGCCGACCCCGCGTCCGGGGAGTTCCTGCGCCGCCCCGACGAGGGCGCCTTCGAGGTGCACAGCGACCAGTTCGACATCGCCGGGCGCTTCCCGCTGCCGCGCAGCCCCCAGGGCCGCCCGGTGATCATCCAGGCCGGGGACTCCGAGGACGGCCGCGAGTTCGCAGCGGCCTCCGCCGACGCGATCTTCACTCGGCACGCCGAGTTCACCGCCGGCCAGGAGTTCTACGCCGACGTGAAACGGCGGCTGGAGAGGTTCGGCCGCCGCCCCGAGGACCTCAAGATCCTGCCGGCGGCGACGTTCGTCCTGGGAGACACCGAGGACGAGGCCGCGGAGAACGCGCGGCAGGTGCAGTACCAGCAGGTCGGGCCGGCCACCGCGATCGCGTTCGCCGAGCAGATCTGGAACCTCGACCTCTCCGACGTCGACCCCGACGGCCCCGTGCCCTCCTTCGACCCCAAGACCGAGGATGACGTCGACAGCGGCGACCACATCTCCAAGGGCCGCGCGAGCGTGCGGATGTACCGCGACCCGGTCGCGACGGCCAACGAGTGGCGCGAGCTCGGCGAGGCCGAGAACCTCACGCTGCGCGAGGTCGTGATCCGCAAGAACGGGCGGCACACGTTCGTCGGGACCCCGCAGCGCGTGGCCGACACCATCGACCACTTCGTGCAGAACGACGCTTCCGACGGGTTCGTCCTCGTCCCGCACATCACGCCGGGCGGGATGGACGCGTTCGCCGACCAGGTCGTCCCGCTGCTGCAGGAGAAGGGGTCGTTCCGCACCGAGTACACCGGCACGACGCTGCGGGACCACCTCGGTCTCGCACCGCTGCGCTCGGACGTGCTGGCGCAGTCCTGATCCGTCGATGACCGCCCCCGATCGCCGTGCCGCCGAGTCGTTGCTGAGCCTGGTCGGCGGCACCCCGCTCGTCCGGCTCGTGAGGTCGGCGCCGGCCGCCGAGGTCCACGCCAAGCTCGAGTACCTCAACCCGGGCGGCTCGGTGAAGGACCGGGCGGCGCTGGCGATGGTGCTCGACGCCGAGGAAACCGGAGCGCTGCGCCGGGGGGGCACGATCGTCGAGGGCACATCGGGCAACACCGGGCTCGGGCTCGCCCAGGTCGCGGCGGCGCGGGGGTACCGGTCGCTGTTCGTGCTGCCGGACAAGACCGCGGTGGAGAAGCTCGACGCGCTGCGGGCGTACGGCGCGGAGATCGTCCTGACCCCGTCCGCGCTCCCCCGCGAGCACCCCGACCACGTCATCGCCTACGCCACCAGACTGGCGAAGGAGACCGAGGGCGGGTGGCTCGCCGACCAGTACGGCAACCCCGCGAACCCCGACGTGCACCGGCGCACCACCGGGCCCGAGATCTGGGAGGCGACCGGCGGGCGGATCACCCACCTCGTCTCGACGATCGGGACCGGCGGAACGATCACCGGGACGGGCCAGTATTTGCACGAGGTGTCGGGCGGGCGGGTGCAGGTCGTCGGCGCCGACCCCGTGACCAGTGCCTACGGCAGCGGCGACGGCAGCCCGTTCGCGATCGAGGCGGCCGGGCACTACATCCACCCCGAGACCGCGACGGACGTCTTCCCCGACGTCTACCGCCGCGAGGTGATCGACCGGTTCCTGACGATCCCCGACCGCGAGTCGATCCTGACGGCTCGCGCGCTGGCGCGGACCGAGGGTCTGCTGGTCGGCGGCTCGTCCGGGACGGCGGCGGCCGCGGCGCTGCGGGTGGCGCGCGACGCGGGGCCCGACGCCGTCGTCGTCGCGATCCTCCCGGACTCCGGGCGCGCCTATCTCTCGAAGTACCACTCCGACACGTGGGTGCGCCGACAGGGCTTCCTCGACGACGACCGCTCCGGGACGTTGGTCGATCTCATGTCGCCGGTGGTGACGGTGCCGGTCGCGACGTCGGTGGGCCAGGCGCGGTCGGTGCTGGAGTCGTCGGGGCAACCGGCCCTGCCGGTGGTGCTGGCTGGCCGCTCGTCGCGGTTCCCGCCCGCTGCGGGCGAGGTGCTGGGGCTGCTGCTTCCCGACGACCTGCGCGGCTCCCCGGACGCGACGGTGCGGGTGCCTCCGTCTCCGCCGGTCGGGATCGGGAGCGGCGAGACTGCCGCCGAGGCGCTGGAACGGCTGGCTCCCGACGTCGAGGTGGTCCACCTGGTGCGCGACGGCCGACTCGCGGGCCTGGTCACGGTCGGTGCGCTTCGCGCTCGTGAGCACCCTCGGGGCCATAGCACCAGAAAGTGCCCACGAGGCCGGAGGCCATCGAGGTAGGGAGAACCCCCGCCGAGCCGGCGGGTCCTCCCCTGCCTGCTCGGGGGTGCACACGATCGTTCCGCCGCCCGGATCGCGACAGGCTTCTCCCATCGCAGAGCGGGCCGGACCGAGGCCCTCCCGGAGCACACGAGGAGCCTTCGATGAGCACCTTCGACCCCCGCATCGTCCACACCCACCCCCACAACGTCGGTCAGTCCTCCGGCCAGCAGTTCGGCACCGGCCAGTTCCCGGGCCAGCCGCTCCCCGGCGCCGTCCCGCCGCCGTCCCGGCCGTCGCGCAAGCTCCCGCTCGCCGCGAAGATCGTCGCCGGGTTCGTCGCCGTCGGCCTGGTCGCCGGTGGCGCCGGCGCCTACCTGGCCTTCTCCGGCGGGACCGCCGAGGCCGCCGTCCAGTCGACCTCGTTCGCCGGGGCCAACCCCACCACCAGCCCGTTCGGCACCGACGCCCCGCAGGTCGCCGCCGTCGGCGCCACCGGCCCGCAGGCCGGTGACACGAAGGGGCTCTACGCCGCCACAACTCCCCCGGCGTGCACCACCGCCGACTTCCTCTCCCAGCTGCAGGCCGACCCCAACAAGCTCGCCGCGTTCGGCGGCGTCTTCGGCCTCGGCGCCACGGACGTGCCGGCCTTCGTCGACAGCCTCGCGCCGGTCGTACTCCGGGCGAACACCTCGGTGACCGACCACCCGTTCTCCGGCGGGGCGTTCGTCGAGCAGCCCGCGATCCTCGCGGCCGGGACCGCGGTGCTGGTCAACAGCTACGGCGAGCCCACCGTCAAGTGCTTCAACGGCAACCCGCTCACCGGCGGCGCCCCCGTCGCCGACGCGATCTCGGTCATCCCCACCGAGCAGGTCATCACCCAGTACAGCTTCACCTCGATCGACAACAGCACCGTCGTGGTCATCCCCGGAAAGCCCGACCCCAAGCCGCACCCCGGCCCCAACCCCACGACCACCCCCCAGCCCGACCCCGAGCTCGTCAAGAAGGCGGAGGAGGCCAAGGCCACCGCCGCGCAGGCCCGCACCGAGGCCACCGCCGCTCGCGAGAAGGCCGACAACGCCGCGGCCGAGTCCCGGAGGGCCCAGACCAACCTCACCGGCGCCCAGGCCGACCTGGACCGGGCCGTCGCCGAGGGCGCGAACCCCGCGGTCATCGCCGAGCTGACCAAGGTCCGCGACCAGGCCAAGCAGGACGCGGAGACCAAGGCGAACCAGGCCAAGTACGCCGACGCCGCGGCCACCAGCGCCGAGGGCACCGCCGACCAGGCCGACAAGAACGCCAAGGACGCCCAGGACAAGGCCGACGCCTCCGCGAAGGCTCCCGCCACGGAGGACGAGAAGAAGGACCAGGACAAGCCGGCCGAGGCGAAGAAGGTCGACGACCCGGCGGCGGCCACCGGCGCCGAGAACCAGACCCCGGGTACGGAGGGCCAGACGAACCCGGCTCAGGTCCAGAAGCCCGGCACGATCGTCCAGGCCTGCCCCGCCATCGTCACCGACGCGACGGCCACCCCCGAGTGCAAGCTCCCGACCGGCTCCGCCGACGCCGGCCAGAAGGCCCCGGCCGCCAAGGGCACCGCGACCACCGACGGCGAGAAGACCTCGACCGGTTCGACCTCGCAGGGCTCCGGCTCCTCGAACAGCACGTCCTCGTCCTCGCAGAGCAGCTCGAAGGGAGGCTCCGGCAAGTGATCTGACCCCGATGGCGACCGCCCGACCCCTCAGCAAGGGTCGGGCGTTCGCGCGTGAACGGGTCGGCCCGGACCTCCGGGTGGGAGCCGGGTCCTCGGGACCCGGCTCCTCGGCGCGTTCCTGGACGGTGGATCAGTCGGCGCGGGCGTCCGGCCCGTCGTCGGGAGCAGGCGTCGCGACGGAGGCCCACCTCCGGCGGTAGGCCAGTGGGGACACCCCGA
>JAVXWR010000379.1:0-3724 GCA_032230725.1 Actinomycetota bacterium | reverse complement strand
CGTCGGCCAGTACAACGAGTACCTCTACACGTTCTTCAAGTGTCTGTCCGAGGAGCGGATGGACTACGTCGAGAACTGGTACGACGCCCAGAACGACGACGGGCGCGACATCGAGCTCGACGGCTGGCGCGTCCAGGCCCGCTGCCCGCACCTGTCCGCGGACCTGTCGAAGTTCGGCGCCGTCGACGGGGACGTGCTCACCTGCACGCTGCACAACTGGAAGTTCAACCTCGCCACCGGTCGCTGCCTGACCTCGGCCGGCCACGAGATCCGCGCGGAGAAGCTCGGGGAGTGAGCCGACCCCCGTTCTGAGCGAGGGGCCCCTTCACTCGCACAGACGGGCGAGGGGCGCCCGTCGCCAGAACCTCGGCGCCGAGGGCGGTTCCGGCGAGGGGTGCCCACGGCTGGTCCAGCCGATCGAAGGGCCCCTTCGCTCAGAACCTGGTCCCCCGACGCGCACAATGGGGCCCGTGCGACCCCTGCGAATCGGACCCCACGAGCTGCCGACCCCCGTCGTGCTCGCACCGATGGCCGGGGTCACTAACCCGCCGTTCCGGCGACTGTGCCGCGAGCAGGGCGCGGGCCTCTACGTGTGCGAGATGATCACCGCGCGGGCGCTGGTCGAGCGCCACCCCGGCACCGCCGAGATGATCGCGTTCGACGACGACGAGACGCCCCGCTCGATGCAGCTCTACGGGGTCGACCCGGAGACGATCGGGCGGGCCGTGCGCCGGATCGTCGACGAGGACCTCGCCGACCACGTCGACCTCAACTTCGGCTGCCCCGTCCCCAAGGTCACGCGCCGGGGCGGGGGCGCGGCGCTGCCCTACAAGCGGCGGCTCTTCGAACGCATCGTCCGCGCGGCCGTCGCGGAGACCTCCCGGGGCGGGCTGCCGCTGACGGTGAAGATGCGCGTCGGCATCGACGAGCAGCACGAGACCTTCCTCGACGCCGGGCGCATCGCCGCCGCCGAGGGCGCGGCCGCGGTCGCCCTGCACGCCCGCACCGCAGCGCAGCGCTACTCCGGCCAGGCCGACTGGGCCCGCATCGCCGAGCTGCGCGACGCCGTGCCCGCCGAGGTCCCCGTGCTGGGCAACGGGGACATCTTCGCCGCCGACGACGCCCTCGCGATGGTCGAGAAGACCGGGTGCGACGGCGTGGTGGTCGGGCGGGGCTGCCTGGGCCGGCCGTGGCTGTTCGGCGAGCTCGAGGCCGCCTTCGCGGGCCGGCCGGCGCCGACCCCGCCGACGCTGGGCCAGGTCGCCGGCGTGATGCGCCGCCACGTCGAGCTGCTCATCGCCCACCACGGCGAGCGCAAGGGCGTGCGCGACGCCCGCAAGCACATGTCCTGGTACCTGCACGGGTTCGCGGTCGGCTCGGAGCTGCGCCGCGAGCTCGGGATGATCGACGGGCTCGAGAGCCTCGACACGCTCCTCGCCCGCCTCGAGGGCGACCAGCCCTTCCCCCCGGAGGCGGACGGTCCCCGGGGGCGCCAGGGCTCGCCCGGCCACGTCACGCTCCCCGAGGGCTGGCTCGACGACCCCGAGGACGCGTCGGTGCCCGCCGGCGCCGACGTCATGAACTCCGGCGGCTGACGTGCCGGGTCGGCGGCCGGCGCTCGTCGTCGGGACCCTGCTGCTCGCGGCGACGCTCGCCGGCTGCGGCTCCGTCGTCCCCGGGCAGGCACGGGTCGGCCTCGTCCCCCCGTCCGACCGCTCCCTGATCGACGCCTACGTCGGCGACGCCAACCGCGCCGGCGACGCCGGGCCCGCCGCCCAGACCTCGTTCCTGCGGGCCAGCCAGGCGCCGGGCGCGCCCTTCCCGCCCGACCGCTGCTTCGGCGACGTCACCCTGCAGACCGACCTCGTGGCGCGCACCCTGCGGCCCGACCCCGACTGGCGTCCCCCGCAGACCGCCCCCGGGCCCGGTGGACCGGGGGGCGCGGTGTACGTCGTCGCGGCCGCCGTCTCGGTCCGGAAGGGGTCGCTGGAGGTCCGCGAGGACGTCGGGTCGAAGCATTTCGTCATCCGCGACGGCCGCGTGTCCGGCTACGCTCCGTGTGCTGACTGAGACCACACCTACGGGCGGTCACCCCGGTCGAGCTTGAGCCCCCGGTCGGGCAGCATTCCGGGGCCCGATGAACAGCAGCCCGATTCTTTCACGCAGAGTCATATCGACCGGACGGTGGAAATGACTGGCGGTCGGGGTGGGTGCGTTGCATCGGCGTCGCCACGCGCGACACTGGTGGCAGGACGCGGAGGGAGCTGCGGGTGCTGTTGAGGGGTACGCGGATCGGCGGTCGTCGAGACGCGGCGTCGGTGTCGACGTCGGTCACGGTGGCGTCCCCGTCCGTCCCGGACCTGCCGGAGATCCCCGTCCACGAGCCCGCTGCCAGCACGTTCGACACGTCGCCGATCGTCGGGATCGACGAGGCGCTCCAGCTCGACGCGGCGGGCCAGGACGCCGGGCAGGCCAGGGCCCACCAGGCCCGGGCGCACGAGGCGGCCGCCGAGGTCCTCGCGGACCGCGGCGACTGGCGCCGCGCCTACCAGCACCTGCGCGCCGCGATGGCCCTCGTGCACCTCGGCGACACCCCGCCGGTGCACGTGCCCGAACAGTTACGCCGCGAAGTCGACCGTCTCCGGCGCGAACGGGCGGAGGCGCGCGAGCAGAGTCGGCGGGACAGCCTCACCGCGACCTGGAACCGCCGCTACCTCGACGAACGGCTGTCGACGTTGCGTGACGGCACCACCGAGGCGGCCTGCGTGGCGCTGGTGGACGTCGACCACTTCAAGCTCGTCAACGACACCTACGGCCACGCGGTCGGCGACTCCGTGCTGCGCACCCTCGTGACCCTCATGCGCGAGGGGATCGACGGCCCGGCCCCGGACGGCTTCTGCGCCCGGTACGGCGGCGAGGAGTTCGCGCTCGTCCTCGGTGGCGTGAGCTCCGAGGACGCGGTGAGCACCTGTGAGGGCATCCGCGCCCGCGTCGAGGAGCACGACTGGACCGCGATCGCCCCGGACCTGCGGGTGACCGTCAGCGTCGGGGTGGGCTGCCTCGCCGCCGAGACGGCCGCGACCGACGGCGAGGGCGACCCGACGCCCGGCGCGCTGGATCGCGTCGACGAACTGCTCTACGTCGCGAAGCGCACGGGCCGCAACGCCGTGGCGTACCGCGATACCGAGGGGCGGGTCCGGCTGGCCGGGGCGGCCGCGGGACGCCGCGGAGTCGACGCCGTCGCCCGGGCGGTGTGCGAGGCACCCCGCGCGGGTCGCGTCGGCCACTGAACGTCGGCCGACCTTCCGCTGTTCGGCCCAACTCCTCACGATCCGGTGACCGTCCTTGCGTCCGACGCTGGACGGAGGTAGCCCACCGGCCACATTTCGGTGACGGTCTGAGTACGATGCGTGGGCCCGGCGCGGCCAGGAGGCGCTCGGTCCCTGTTCCGCTGGTTCCTCCGGGGGTTCCATGATCGACGACCGAGAGCGGGAGGCCGCTCCCGGCGCATCGGGCTCCCGGTCCGGCCCGCCCTCGGTGCCGACGCGGATCACCGTCCCGGACGCCCGCGATCCCGCACGACGCGGAGCGGTCGTCCCGACGATGGTGCCGCTGACCCGCAAGCGTGCCCAGCGCAAGGGGCTGCGCCCCGGCGGCGCCACCGCCGTCACCGAGCCGATGCGCGACCTCGTCGCCGCGGCCGCGCGCACCGAGGCCGGTCCGT
>JAVXWR010000360.1:0-7702 GCA_032230725.1 Actinomycetota bacterium | reverse complement strand
ATGGGCTGCGTGTTCCAGGACTTCCGGCTGCTCGGCGACCGCACCGTCGCCGAGAACGTCGCGTTCGCCCTCGAGGTGACCGGCAAGTCCGAGCACACCATCCGCGCCGTCGTCCCGGAGATGCTCGAGCTGGTCGGACTGAGCGGCAAGGGCGACCGCATGCCCGCCGAGCTCTCCGGCGGGGAGGCCCAGCGGGTCGCCATCGCCCGGGCCCTGGCGAACCGGCCGCTGGTGCTGCTCGCCGACGAGCCCACCGGCAACCTCGACCCCGAGACCAGCGACGACATCATGCTGCTGCTCGACCGGATCAACCGGACGGGCACCACGATCGTCATGGCCACCCACGACCGGCAGATCGTCGACGCGATGCGCCGCCGCGTCGTCGAGCTCCATCTCGGCAAGCTCGCCCGCGACGACGCCCGCGGGGTCTACGGGGCCAGCCGGTGACGGGCAGCGTCGCGTGAACGGCATGGCGTTCGTCTGGCGCGAGGCCCTCGCCGGCCTGCGCCGCAACATCACCATGAGCGTGGCGATGGTCCTGACGACGGCGATCTCGCTCGGCCTGCTCGGGGCGGGGCTGCTCGCGGTGCGGACCATCGACCGCACCCAGGACCTCTACTACTCCCAGCTCGCCGTCCAGGTCGCCCTCGACGAGCCGACGAGCGCCGGCGACGCCGACTGCTCCTCGCCGACCTGCACCGCCCTGCGCTCGCAGCTGCAGGCCGACCCGCTCGTCGGTGCGGTCGCCTACGAGAGCCGCGATCAGGCCTACCAGCGGTTCCTGCGGATCTACGCCGGACAGTCGATCCTGCAGCTGGTCCGACCGCAGAGCCTGCCGGCGACGCTGCGCGTGACCCTGCGCGACCCGACCCGCGGCGACGCGATCGTCTCCGAGTACACCGGACGTCCCGGCGTGCGCAACGTGGTCGACCAGCGCGCCCTCGTCCAGGACCTCTTCACGTTCCTCGCGAGCGTGCGCAACGCGGCGTTCGGGCTCGCCTCGATCCAGGCGCTCGCCGCGCTGCTGCTGATCTCCAACACGATCCAGGTCTCGGCGTTCACGCGGCGCACCGAGGTCGGGATCATGCGGCTGGTCGGCGCCACCCGCTGGTACACCCAGGTGCCGTTCCTCATCGAGGCGGTGATCACGGGCGTCGTCGGGGCGGTCCTCGCGACCGGGGGCCTGGTCCTCGGCAAGCTCTTCTTCATCGACCGGCTGCTGAGCGGCCGGCTGATCTCCAACGCGATCCCGGCGGTCGGGATGAGTGACGTCCTCCTGTTCGTTGCACCACTGTTGGTGGTCGTCGGAGCGGCCATCGCGACGGCGACGGGGTATGTCACCCTGCGCCTGTACGTGCGCAACTAGGACGACGAGGAGACCTGCGGTGGCGAAGACGGCCGTCCCGACCGACTCGGGGCGCTCGAAGGAGCGCGCCGGCAAGAAGGCGTCCTCCAATCGCCCGGAGGAGCGGCGCAAGGTCGTCGCGACCAACCGCAAAGCGAAGTACGACTACTCGATCCTCGACGTCTACGAGGCCGGGATCGCGCTGCAGGGCACCGAGGTCAAGAGCCTGCGGGCCGGGCACGTCTCCCTCGCGGACGCGTTCGCGACGGTCAGCGACGGCGAGGTCTGGCTGCGCGGCCTGCACATCCAGGAGTACGACTTCGGCAGCTGGACCAACCACGAGCCGCGCCGGCACCGCAAGCTGCTGCTGCACCGCGAGGAGATCGCGCGGCTGATCGGCAAGACCCGCGAGGGCGGGCTCACCCTGGTCCCGCTGTCGATCTACTTCGCGGGCGGCCTCGCCAAGGTCGAGCTCGCCCTGGTGCGCGGCAAGGCGAGCCACGACAAGCGCCAGGCCATGGCCGAGCGGGACGCCAAGCGCGAGGCGGAGCGCATCGTGGGTCGCCGGATCAAGGGGTGGTAAGAGACGAAGCGGAGCGGAGCTCGACCATCGGAACGGTCGCGGCCTCCGCGCTCGGGACGCCGCTGACCTGCGACGAGGACGTCGCGGGCTGGGTGCGGTCGCTGGGGCTGGGTCCCCACGGGACGTCGGGGCTGGTCGACGTGCACGTGCACTTCCTGCCCGACCGGATGCTGGCGAAGGTCTGGGCGTACTTCGCCGACGCCGTGTCCCACTACGGATACGACTGGCCCATCCACTACAAGCTGCCCGAAAAGGAGCGCCTCGCCCTGCTCCGCTCGTTCGGGGTCGAGACGTTCGCGCCCCTGGTCTACCCGCACAAGCCGGACATGGCCGCGTGGCTGACCGGCTGGGCGCTGGACTGGGCCGCCGAGGTCGGGGAGGCGGTCCCGACCGCGACGCTCTTCCCCGAGGAGTCGGTGACGACCTATCTCGGCGAGGCGCTCGAGCGGGGCGCGCGGCTGGTGAAGGCGCACGTGCAGGTCGGCGGCTACGACCCGCGCGACCCGCTGCTCGACCCGGCGTGGGGGCTGCTCGCCGAGGCCGGCGTCCCCGTCGTCGCGCACTGCGGGGACGGCCCGATCCCGGGGCGCCACACCGGCATCGAGATCATCGGTGAGGTGATGGACCGGCACCCGCGGCTGCCGCTGGTGCTCGCCCATGCCGGGCTGCCCGACTACGACGCCGCCCTGCGGCTGGTCGACCGCCATCCGTCGGTGCGCCTCGACACGACGATGGTCGGGACCCCGTTCACCGAGGAGTTCGCGCCGCTGCCGCCCGACTGGGCGTCCCGCCTGGCCGACCTCTCCGGGGCGGGGCGCGTGGTGCTGGGTACCGACTTCCCGAACATCCCGTACGCCTACTGGCGCCAGCTCGAGGCGATCCGGGGCTGGGCCGCCGCCGACGACCGCCTGGGCGAGGGGTTCCTGCGCTCGGTGCTGCACGACGCGCCCGCCGCGCTGCTGCGGGTCGTCTGACGGTGCCGTCCCGCAGGAAGATCACAGGGCCCGCGCGCGTTATGATGGGTAGTCCTGCCGCGCAGTCGGCGGGAGAAGGGGGTGACTGGTTTCGACTCCGGATGTTTGATCAGGAGAAGCGTGCCGAGGAAGGCGACGATGATCTCGCAAACCACCCGTCGCAAAGAAATAAGCGCCGAGAACAGTACTCAGCGCGACCTCACTCTCGCTGCCTGACAGCGAGAGGTGAGGTCTGTCGACCCGGGCTCGTCTCCGGCCCGGTAGTCGGCATCAGCTAGGAGACTCCACCGTCGGGCCCGGTCACGGGGTCCGGCGGGACACCGAACAGTGACTGGGGTCGTCACGCCGGCGTGTCTGCGCGACCGGCGGACCCGAGCAGAGACGAAGCAGACTGCGCACGGAGAAGTCCTGACGAGTGTTCGGAGGACCCGGGTTCGATTCCCGGCACCTCCACCCCCACCGGCGGCCGGGGAGCCCACGCTCCCCGGCCGTCGTCGTCTCCGGGGCCGCTCACCGAAAAGATCCGCTCCTCGGTGCTCTCCGCCTCAATACACGTGGACCACCACCCTCCCGAGTAATATCGTCACTCTTGCGAGCGTCGGCGTCCGGCCATCTGCTCGACGCAGAGGAGGCAGGGGGAGCGGTCGTGACCTCCCAGGCGCCGGTCGAGAAGACCAGGTCGGTCCCGGACGGTGACGCACTCCCCCACCCGCGCACGGAGAGTCCGGACGCGATCACGGACGGCCCCGATCGCCTCGGTCCCGCCGACCCGCCGACGGTGGCGCTGACCCTCGGGGTCGACGACGCCGCCGTCCACGGCGTCGACGAGGTGCTCGGCCGCGAGGTACGGCTGGTGACCCTCCCGCCCGCGTCCGGGGACGAGCTCTCCGAGCGCATCGAGCAGGTCCGTCACCTCGCCCGGCTGCACCACCCCCACCTGCTCGAGGTCTACGACGTCGACGGTCTCGCCCCGGACACCGAGAGCACGCTCGTCCTCGAGAACGTCGCCGGCGAGCCGCTGGCCGTGGTACTGCGCGAAGGTCCGATCGCCGAGCCCGCCGTCGCCCGCATGGGCGCCCAGCTCGCGTCCGCCCTGGCTCACGCCCACGCCCACGGCGTGGAGCACGGCGCCATCGGCGCGGCGAGCATCCTCGTCGACCGCACGCACACCGACGCCTGGCTGGTCGGGCTCACCGCCTCGCTGAGCGGGCCACTGCCGGTCATCGACCCCGACGCGGACGACGACGGGGCCGCCCGCCGGCGCGCGTCCGACGTCCGGGCCCTGGCCGCCGTCCTCGGCGAGCTCCTCGAGCACACGATCGCGGCGACGGGCGGCGACGATCCCGCGGCCGTCACCCTCCCGACGGCCCGCGAGGACGACGTCCCGGCGTCGCCGCTGGCCGCCCTCCTGCGCGAGGTGGACTCCCCGGAGCCGCCGAGCGCGGCCGCGTTCTCCGATCAGCTCGCCCGGATCGGGCGGGGTGTGGCTGCCCACGAGGCCGCCGAGGAGCCCGCCCGGCTCGTCCCGGTCGTCGCCTCCTGGTCCGAGAGCCCGGCGACGGGCATCCCGGTGCCGCCGGAGCTGCTCGTCCCGGCCGCGCTGGCCGCGGGGCCGTCCGCCCGCGCCCGCGGGGCCGGCGGGGTCACCCCGCTCACCGTGATCGGTCCGACCGGGCGCCGGGCCCGCCGCGCCGGCGTCCTCGGTGCCGCGACGGCCACGCTCGCGCTCGCGTCGGGACTGGTCATCTGGGCGGGGGAGTCCCATCCCGTCCGGCCGGAGGCCCAGGCGGAGATCGGTGCGTCCGCGCCCTCCTCGATCGTCCCGCCATCCCTCGTGCCGCGGCTGGACGAGGCGGGCTCGCCCCCCGGGGGCGGCGGTGGCGGCGGGACGTGGACCGGCGGGTCGAGCGGGTCCGAGCAGGTCGCCGTCGGGGTCGCCTCCCGGAAGGCGGCGCTGCGCGAGGAGCCCTCGCCCGCGGCGGTGGAGTCGAGCGAGTCCTCGGCGCTCCGGTCCGCGCCGATCCCGGAGCCGAGCGACCCGGTCGTCCCGCCCTCGACCACGCGCCCGCGCACCTCGACGCCACCACGGACCACCACGGCGCCGCCGACGACGACCACCCGGCCGACGACGACGCGGACCACCCCGACGAGCACCGTCGCGCCCACGACGACCACGGCCGCGCCGACGACCACCACCGCCGCGCCGACCACCACGACCGCCGCTCCGACGACGACGACCGCGAAGGCCACTTCGTCGACGGTCGCCCGCACCACGGTCGCGCCGGCGACCACCTCCTCCGAGCAGGTGCTCGCGGCCGGGCAGTGACCTCCGCGCAGTGATCACCCGCCGCACCCGGCGGACGGCCCCGCGGGAGGCGCTGCCCTGGGAGGTCTGGGCACTGCTCGCGGGCAGCTTCCTCGTCGCCGTCGGGTTCGGCATCGTCGCGCCCGCCCTGCCCGTCTTCGCCCGCAGCTTCGGCGTCGGGGTCACCGCCGCCGCGGCCGTCGTCAGTGCCCTGCCGGTCCTGCGGCTGCTCTTCGCACCGGTCTCGGGCCGGCTCGTCGCCCGCGTCGGGGAGCGCGCGACGTACCTCACGGGACTGCTGGTGGTCGCGGCGTCGACCGGGGCGTGCGCGCTGGCCACGAGCTACGTCGCGCTGCTCGTCTTCCGCGGCCTCGGCGGCATCGGGTCGACGATGTTCACCGTCTCGGCGTTCTCGCTGATCTTCCGGCTCGCCCCGGAGGGCCGGCGGGGCCAGGTCAGCGGCCTGTTCACCGGCTCGTTCCTGCTCGGCGGGATCTCCGGCCCGGCGCTCGGCGGGGCGCTCGTCGCGGTCGACCTGCGCGCCCCGTTCGTCGTCTACGCGGTCGCCCTCGTGGTGGCGACCGCCGTCGTCGGGAGCCTGCTCGCCCACTCCTCCGGGGTCGGGGTGCGCCCGCCGGACCCGGACGTCGAGGCGCTCACCATCGCCCGCGCGCTGCGGGCGCCGACCTACCGGGCTGCGCTGGCGTCCGGCCTCGCCACCGGCTGGGCGGTGCAGGGCGTGCGGGTCGCGCTGGTGCCGCTGTTCGTGGCCGTCGCGCTCGGCCGCGAACCGGTGTGGGCCGGGGTCGCGCTGACCGTGTTCGCGGTCGGGGACGGCGCGATGCTGCTCGCCACCAGCGGGCTCTCCGACCGGCGCGGCCGGCGGCCCGTCGTGGTCGCCGGCCTCGCGATGGTGGCGGCGGGCACCGCGTGCCTCGGGGTACTGCCCGACCTGGTCGTGCTGCTCGTCGCCTCGCTGGTCGCCGGGGCTGGCGCGGGACTGCTCCAGCCCGCGCAGGGGGCGGCCGTCGCGGACCTCGTCGGGTCGCGGCGCTCCGGGGGCCCCGCGCTCTCCGGGTTCCAGATGGCCTCCGACGTCGGCGCGATCATCGGGCCGCTGGCCGCGGGGGCGCTCGCCCAGTACGCCGGGTTCACGGCCGCCTTCGGGGTCTCCGGCGCGGTCGCGCTGGCCGCGATGATCGTCTGGCTGGCGACGACGGAACCCGAGGTCCGCGCGGGAGCGGCGAGCTCCGCGGCGTGAGGCGTGGTTCACCCCTCCCACCGGGGGGCACCCGCGGCCCATGCGCACGGGCGACGGGGTCGATCGGGTCCCGGACGGGGTCGTCGAGACCTACGGTGACGCGCTCGACCAGGCCCTCGACGGGGTCGACCCGCAGGCGCCGCTGTGGTGCTTCGGCGACCAGCTCGGCCCCGCCGTCCACGGCCTGCCCCAGCACGCGGACCGCGAGGTGGTCCTCGTCGAGTCCTCGGCCGTCCTGCGCCGCCGCCGCTACCACCGCCAGAAGCTGCACCTGCTGCTCTCGGGCATGCGCCACCTCGACGACGAGCTCGGCGACCGCTCGACCTACCACCGCACCGCGACCTACCGCGAGGCGCTGGCGACGGTGGGCCGGCCCGTCGTCGTGCACGAGCCGACGTCCCACGCGGCCCTGGAGTTCGTCGAGACGCTGCACGACGAGGGCCTCGTCGCCGCAATCCTCCCGACGACGACGTTCGCGCGCCCCAAGGCCGAGTTCGCGGCGTGGGCGGGGGAAGGCTCCTCGTTCACGATGGAGACCTTCTACCGCAACCAGCGGACGCGCTTCGAGGTGCTGATGGAGGGCGACTCCCCGGTGGGCGGGAAGTGGAACCTCGACCACGACAACCGCGAACCGCCGCCGAAGGCCCGGAAGGACGGCGGCCGCCGGACGCTCGGCGTCCCGGAGCCCTGGTTCCCCGAGGAGGACGCCGTCGACGACGGGGTCCGCGCCGACCTCGACGCGATGGCCCTGGACACGGTCGGGGCCGACGGCCCGCGCCGCTTCGCCGTCACCGCCGACGAGGCCCGGGCCGCGCTGCGCCGCTTCGTCGACGAGCGCCTCGACCCCTTCGGGCCCTACGAGGACGCGGTGCTCGCCGGCGACGCGACCATGGCCCACTCGCTGCTCTCGGTGCCCCAGAACCTCGGTGTACTGCACCCGCTCGAGGCGGTGGCGGCCGCCGAGCAGGCCCACCACGACGGCACGGCCCGCCTGAACTCCGTCGAGGGGTTCATCCGCCAGGTCCTCGGGTGGCGCGAGTACATCTGGCACCTGTACTGGCACTTCGGCAAGGACTACCGGCAGCACAACGAGCTGGGCGCCCACCAGGAGCTGCCACGCTGGTGGACCGAGCTCGACGGCGACGCCGTGACCGCGGCCTGCCTCTCGCACACGCTCAACGAGGTCCGCGACCGCGGGTGGGTGCACCACATCCCGCGGCTGATGATCCTCGGC
>JAVXWR010000353.1:0-2918 GCA_032230725.1 Actinomycetota bacterium | reverse complement strand
CGGCCGGCACGCCCATGACGGTGCGCCGTGGCATGGCGTGGCTGACCCCGCCCGCGCGGATGGCCGAGGACGCCGCCGACGGGTGCACGATCTCGTCGGCGAGGCCCAGCTCGGTCAGGCGCTCGGCGGCCTCGGGGCGGCGGGCGAGGAAGGCCTCGGCACCGACGTCGACCCGCACGCCCGCGAGGTCGACCGCGGCGAGCTTGCCCCCGAGCACGCGGGCGGACTCCAGCACGGTGATCGCCGCGTCGCCCCCGAGACGGGTGCGCAGGCGGTGCGCCGCGGCGAGACCGCTCACCCCACCGCCGACGACGACGACCCGCGGCGCGGCAGCGGTCGGCGGGACCTCCGGCGCGCTCACCCGACCGGGAGGGCGTGCACCAGGTCGACGACGCGGGCGAGCGCGTCGGGATCGGTCTCGGGCAGCACGCCGTGCCCGAGGTTGACGACGTGGCCGGGGGCCGCGCGGCCCTCGTCGACGATGCGGCGCACCTCGCGCTCGACGACGTCGGGGCCCGCGAACAGCACGGCCGGGTCGAGGTTGCCCTGCAGCGCCCGGTCCGGCCCGACGCGGCGGGTCGCCTCGTCGAGCGGCACGCGCCAGTCGACCCCGACGACGTCGGCCCCCGCCTCGCCCATCGCGGCGAGGAGCTCCCCGGTGCCCACCCCGAAGTGGGTCCGCGGGACACCCGAGTCGGCCAGGCCCGCGAGGACCTTCGCCGAGTGCGGCATGACGAGCGCGCGGTAGTCGCGCTCGGAGAGGGCGCCGGCCCAGGAGTCGAAGAGCTGCACCGCGTCCACCCCGGCGTCGATCTGGGCGCGCAGGAAGGTCAGCGTGAGGTCGGCGAGGTGGTCGAGCAGCGCGTGCCACGTGGCGGGGTCGGCGTGCATGAGCGCCTTGGTGCGCTCGTGGTTGCGGCTCGGGCCGCCCTCGACGAGGTAGGAGGCGAGCGTGAAGGGCGCGCCCGCGAACCCGATGAGCGGGGTGTCGCCGAGCTCGCCGAGCAGCAGGCGGACCGCGTCCGCGACCGGCACGACGGCCTCGGGGGCCAGCCGCGGCAGGGTCGCGACGTCGGCGGCACTGCGCACCGGCGTCTCGATGACGGGTCCGGTGCCGGCCACGATGTCCACCCCGACGCCCGCCACCTTGAGCGGGACGACGATGTCGGAGTAGAGGATCGCCGCGTCCACGCCGTAGCGGCGCACCGGCTGCAGCGTGATCTCGCAGGCCAGGTCCGGGGTCAGGCAGGACTCGAGCATGCCGGTCCCCTGCCGCGCCCGGCGGTACTCCGGCAGCGAGCGACCGGCCTGGCGCATGAACCAGACGGGCAGGTGACCGGGGCGCTCGCCCCGCGCGGCGGCGAGGAAGGCGGAGCCGGGGAGGTCTCGTCTGGCCGGACCCGTCGGGCCGCTCGACCCGGCGACCGTGCTCGAGGTCGGCGCACTCATGGTGGGACCCAGTGTGCCAGCCGCCGTCGGGTCGCCGAACCGGCGCGTCGGTACTGCCGCGCGTGTCGCGAGCCACCTACGCTGCGTGAGGTGACCGCCGCCGCGACCGCCCCCGAGACGTTCCGGAGGGCTGTGGAGTCGCTGGCCGCGCTGCGCACCCGTCCCGAGATCGAGCTGCGCGACATGCGCCCGCCCCAGCGCCTGGCGCCCTGGTCGGCCGCCTGGAGCGCCGAGGTCGTCTCGGTGGCCGACGCGTCCGGCGCCGAGCCCGAGGTGCTGGTCACCGGTCGGCTGGTGCTGCTGCACGACCCCGACGGCCAGGAGGCGTGGGACGGCACGCTGCGGCTGGTGACGTTCGTGCGCGCCGAGCTCGACCCCGAGCACGCAGGAGACCCGCTGCTGCCCGAGGTCGCCTGGTCCTGGCTGACCGGCGCGCTCGAGGAGAGCGGCGCCGACTCCACCGCGGTCGGCGGGACCCTCACCCAGACCTCCTCGGTGCGCTTCGGTGACATCTCCGGGCCGTCGCACGTCACCGACCTCGAGCTGCGGGCGTCGTGGACGCCGGTGCTCGGCGAGGACCCGGCGGCGGTCGACCTCACCGAGCACGGCACCGCCTTCACGACGGTGCTGGCGACGGCCGCGGGGCTCCCCCCGGTGGGCGTCGCGAGCCTCGCGGCGCACCGTCCGGGCTGAGCTCCGACACGCCCGGGCGGCCGGGACACCTCGGGCTCCCGGGGTGCCCCGGAGACCACCGGAGTCGCCGCGCGGGCGGTCGGAGATCCGCTCGGGGCCCGGTGACTCCCCCCGACGGGCGGCAGCGGAGCGCGAGCCCCGGAACGTCGCCGACAGAGACACCACCGTTCTCCCCGTCTCTGCGCGAAGCGGTTCGCGGCAGTTCTCGACCTTCCATTTCCCGGTACCACTGGTTCCGATCCCGGCCATTTACGCAGGCCACGGCACCGCGTTGTGTGCATCTGCCCGTTGCATCCGTGCTTCGCCAACGCGGGGGAACGGCGCACCGCGAGCGGGTCACGGTGCCGCCGCCGAACGTCGCTGGGGCGCTACGGCTGATGTTGACCGGAGAATGCGTCGAACGTCGCAACGGGTGTGCGGCAAACGGGTCCTTTGTGCACCCACTGTCACAATGATTACACACAGTGTCACATTGAGCTGACGGAGCGTCGCGCACCCGCACCACGGAGTGACCACGACGCCGCTGCGGGGGGAACTCCACCGAGCGAAGTTGGCCCTAATGCTCTCGTTAACTCGCCAGGGGGGATATGTTCTCCCGCGACGCACTTCCTCGGCCGTTCGGCGGCGCGGTCGGAGACCGGGGGATCCAGGTGCGTCTTGTCGGGGGGCAAGACCGACTCCAGGGAGGTAGTTGACGTGGCTACCGTGGGCCCAGGGATGGCTCTACGAGGCGTCGCGAGCGGGCTGTTGCCACCGGCGATGGTTCCGCATCCGCG
>JAVXWR010000338.1:0-5365 GCA_032230725.1 Actinomycetota bacterium | reverse complement strand
GCACGGGAAAGTGCTCACGAGCGCGGAGCGCACCTCTCGTGGTGGGATCGGCCGGTGCCCCCCACCCACGTCGTGACCAACCAGGTCCCCGAGCTCGTCGGCCACGACGTCGCCGCCGACCCGCCCCTGCTCGAGGCCGTCGGGCGCGAGGGCGCGGCGTGGTCGCTCGACGCGCTGCACGACGCGGGCCGTCGCGCGGGGTCGGCCCAGGTCCGCGAGTGGGCCGACGCCGCCCACCGCAACGAGCCGCGGCTGCGCGCGTTCGACCGCGTCGGGAACCGGGTCGACGAGGTCGACTACGACCCGGGCTACCACGCGCTGCTCGCCGAGGCGGTCGGCCGTGGTTACGCCGGGGCGGTGTGGGCCGGGCCGGAGGGGCTCGGGTCGGCGCCGCGCCCCGGGCAGCACGTGGCCCGGGCCGCCGGGTTCCTCGTGTGGTCGCAGGCCGAGTCCGGGCACGGCTGCCCGGTCTCGATGAGCCACGCCGTCGTGCCCGCCCTGCGCGCGGCGCCGGAGCTGCTCGCGCGCTACGGACCGGGCCTGGTCTCGACGGTCTACGAGCCCGGCCTCGCCGAGCCCACGACGAAGGCCGGGCTGCTCGCCGGCATGGGGATGACCGAGAAGCAGGGCGGCTCGGACGTGCGCGCGAACTCCACGACCGCGACGCCCAACGCCGACGGCACCTACTCGCTGACCGGGCACAAGTGGTTCACCAGCGCCCCGATGTGCGACGTGTTCCTGGTGCTCGCGCAGACGGCGTCCGGAGTCACCTGCTTCCTCGTACCGCGGACCCTCCCCGACGGTGCCCGCAACCCGTTCGCGATCCAGCGGCTCAAGGACAAGCTCGGCAACCGCTCGAACGCCTCGTCCGAGCCGGAGTTCGACGGGACGATCGGGTTCCGGGTCGGCGACGAGGGCCGCGGGGTGCGCACGATCATCGAGATGGTCGCCTGCACCCGGCTCGACAACGCGCTGGGCTCCGCGGCCGGGATGCGCGACGCGGTACGGCGGGCGGCCTGGCACGCGACATACCGGCACGCGTTCGGCTCGGCGCTGATCGACAAGCCGCTGATGCGCGCCGTGCTGGCCGACCTCACCGTCGAGTCCGAGGCGGCGGTGACCCTCGCGATCCGGCTCGCCGGCGCCCAGGACCGTTCGGCGTCGGACGAGCACGAGGCCGCGTTCCGGCGGATCGGGGTCACCCTCGGGAAGTACTGGATCTGCAAGCGGCAGACCGCCGTGGTCGGCGAGGCGCTGGAGTGCCTCGGGGGCAACGGGTTCGTCGAGGAGTCCGGGATGCCGCGCCTCTTCCGCGAGTCACCGCTGAACTCGATCTGGGAGGGCTCGGGCAACGTCAATGCGCTCGATCTCCTGCGCGTCCTCGGCCGCGAGCCCGCCGCGGTCGAGGCCTACCGGGCCGAGGTCGAGGCCGCGTCCGGCGCCGACCACCGCCTCGACGCCGCCTGGAAGTCGATCCTCGACGAGCTGCGCGACCCCACCGAGGAGCGCGCCCGCTGGCTCGCCGAGCGGATGGCCGTCGTGCTGCAGGGGGCGCTGCTCGTGCGGCACGCCCCGACGGCGGTGGCGGACGCGTTCGTCGGGTCCCGCGTGGCGGGCGAGCACGGCGAGGCGCTGGGGACCCTGCCGCGCGGGGTGGACGTGGACGGGATCCTCGAGCGGCTGCCGGTGGCCTGAGGTTCGCGTCTCCCCGGACCTGCGCGTCGCGCATACGGTCCGCGCGCGGGTGGGCTCGGTCCTGGGGAAATCGACGCGTCGCGCACACACTGCGGCCGCCCCACGGCTCGGTCCTGGGGAAATCGACGCGCCGCGCACACTCTTCGTCGGCCACCGTCGCGCAGCCGGAGTCGGTGTATGCGGCACGCGCAGGTTCTGCCAGGACCGGACGCCCTCGAGGCGAAAGTGTGTGCGCCCCGCGTCGATTTCCTCAGCACCGAACGGCTCGCGGCCAGAAGTGTGTGCGCCACGCGCAGGTCCGGACGCGACCCCGTTCCCCGAGCGGCCGGACCTGACTAGCGTGCCGCTCACCATGAGCGACCTCCTGCCCGGCGTCACCGCCGCCACCGTCGACGCGCGCATCCGCATCCACCACCTCGAGTCGGGGCCCGCGGACGGCGAGCCCGTCGTACTCGTCCACGGCAACCTCTCCACCGGCCGGTTCTTCGAGCACCTGATGAGCCCGGCGCCGGACCGCTTCCGCTTCCTCGCCCCGGACATGCGCGGGTTCGGGCGCACCGAGCAGGCCCCCATCGACGCCACGCGCGGCCTCGGCGACTGGGCCGACGACCTCGTCTCCTACCTGGACGCGCTCGGGGTCGAGCGCCCCCACCTGGTCGGGTGGTCGACGGCGGGTGCGGCGATCGCGCTGGTCGCGCGCCAGGTCCCCGTCGCGAGCCTGACCTTCCTCGACCCCGTCGCGCCCCACGGCTACGGCGGCACGTTCCCCGACGGCACGCCGTGCTGGGACGACTTCGCCGGCACCGGCGCGGGCGTCGCCAACCCGCGGTTCGTGGAGCTGCTGCGCGCGGGCGACCGCGGCAACGACGAGCCGGTCAGCCCCCGCAACGTCATGAACGGCACCTACTGGGCGCCCGATTTCCACCTGCCTCCCGAGCGCGAGGACCTGCTGCTCGACGAGATCCTCCTGTCGAACATCGGCGACGACGGATACCCCGGCGATGCCATGACCTCCGAGCACTGGCCCGGGTCCGCGCCGGGCACGCGGGGGCTGCTCAACGCGCTGTCGCCGAAGTACTGCTCGTGGGCGTGGCTCCCGGAGATCGACCCGAGGCCGCCGGTGCTCTGGACGCACGGGGACAAGGACCTCGTCGTCGCCGACGGCTCGTTCCTCGAGCTGGGCACCCTCGGCCAGGCGGGCATCGTGCCGGGCTGGCCCGGCGCGGAGGTCTTCCCGCCGCAGCCGATGGTCGCCCAGATCCGGAGGGTCCTCGCCCGGTACGAGCAGGCCGGCGGGCGCGTGCGGACCGAGTTCTTCGCCGGCTCCGGGCACGGGCCGCACGTGGACGCGGCGGAGCGGTGGCTCGCCGTCGCGACCGACTTCTGGGGGTCCGCCGCCGGGTCGTGATTCGATGGCGCCACGGTGCGTGAGCTGCGGGACGTCGGCGGGGCGCTGCACCCCTACGTGCTCGACGAGGCCGGACTCGCCCTCGCGCGGTCGACAGCGGCGCGGCGAGGGCGGTCCCGGCGCCGGCCCCGGCGAGGGTGATCGCGGTGGCGGCGATGACGGCGGGACAGTCGGCCTTCGGCCGGACGTCAGGCCCAGCGGGTGCGCAGGTAGCCACCGACGAGCGCGGTCAGCTCGTCGAGGATCGCCTCGCGACCCACGTCGGGCCGCTCGAGCACCCACGAGATCGTCACGTGCTCGACGGTGCGCACGAGCATCCACGCGACGGCGTCCACCGGGCCGCGGCCGGCGTCCGGGTGCTCGGCGAGCAGCGCGCCCGCGACGAGCGCGTCGATGCGCCGGGCGAACCCCACCCGCCGGCGCTCGGCCGTCCGGGGCCGGTCCTGCGAGAGCACGCGGACCAGGTCGGCCTCGGCGGACAGCGCGTCGAGGAGGGCCTCGAGGTGGTGGCGGACCGCGTCGTCCCCGGCCCGCAGGCTCCCGAGGAACGCGCGCGTGATGCGAGCTTCGAGGTCGTCCACCGCCCGGTCGACGACCCGGTCGAGGATCGCCTCCTTGTCCGGGAAGTACTGGTAGAGCGACCCGGGCCCGACGCCCGCGGCGGCTGCGATCCGGTTCGTACTCGCCCCCTCGAAACCCCGCTCGAGCAGGACCGATCGGCCCGCGTCGAGAATCCGTTCGACGGTCGCGCGGGACCGCTCCTGGGCCGGGCGACGCCGCATGGCGCGGGGTTCGTCGGCGGTCATCCGTGCACCTCCCAGGACAGTCACAGAACGCGAGTTGAACGCGAGCGAGGACTCGTGTCAGCGTTGTCATCATGGTGGCAGAGATCGCGACCGGGCTCCCCGAGTTCCCCGCACGCTTCCGCGGCGCGCCCGAGCGCAACGCGGCGATCGCGCGCCCGCTCGCGTACCTCGGTCGGGTCCGGCAGCGCGACGAGGCACTCGTCGACGAGATCGGGCGGCGGATGCTGCGTCGCGACGAGGTCGGCGCCGACCTCGCGGCCGCGATGCGCCGGGACGCGAGCCCCCGGGTCACCACGACGATGCTGCACCGCGCGATCGGCGAGGGCGCCCACGACGACGACCCGCCCGCGCTGCGCCACTTCGTCGCCGCCCTGGAGCGCGAGCCCGCCTGGCTCGACCGCGACCTGCTCGAGCGCGGCGCCCGCGCCTATCGGCGGATGGGGCGCAGCCGCGACGACGTGCTGCTCGCGCTGTCCCTCATCGGCGGCTACCGCCACGCCGGCCCGGCCGACCTCCTCGTCGCCACCGGCGGGCTCACCGGGACCACCGCGATGCGCCGCCTCGGCGAGACCACGGCCTGGGGGTACGCGGTGTCCCGGCCCGGGGGGATGGCGCGCGACGGCGAGGGCTTCCGGACGACCGCGCACGTCCGCGCCATGCACGCCCTGCTGAACGACCGCTTCGAGCACCGCGACGACTGGGACTCGGCCGCGCTGGGCCTGCCGGTGAACCGCAGCGACCTCGCGGGCACGCTCGCCCTGTTCAGCGCCACGGCCATGCTCGGGGTGCGGGTCCTCGGGCGCCGGGTGCCGCGCGCCGACGCCCGCGCGGCCATGCATCTGTGGCGCTACGTCGGCTTCCTGATGGGCGTCGACGAGGACTGGCTCTTCGCCGACGAACGCGCCCAGCACGCCTTCGACCACCACCTGCTGCACGCCCAGGGCGGCCCCACCCCCGCGGGGGCGGCCCTCACGACGGCGCTGGTGGAGGGCACTCGACGCAGTCACGCCGAGCACGGACACCCGCACCGCGGCTGGTGGGCGCGACGCCGGCTACTCTCCCACCTGCGCCTGTTCCTCGGCGCGCAGGGCTGCCGCGACCTGGGTCAGCCGGTGCTGGTGCCGTGGACGGTGCTGCCGGAGCTGGCCCGCAACGTCGTCGAGTCGTGGGTGGTGGCCGCGGCCGCGCCGGGCCGGCGGTGGCTGGAGCGGCGCAGCGACGCGGACGTCGAGGCCGACCTCGCCCGCCTGCTCGGGGAGCGTCCCCGGCGCCCGGCGGACCTGCCGGTGTGAGCGCGGGCTCTCTCCCCGGGCGGGTACGAACGGCCGGTTGGTGACCATCGGGCGGATGCGGGGGGTCGTCGCAACACCTCGACGGTGAGGGGTTGCGGTGGTTGAGGGTCTTGTTCGGCGGCGTGGCGCTCGGGATCGCGAGCGCCACGCTGCCTACGTTGATC
>JAVXWR010000330.1:0-5638 GCA_032230725.1 Actinomycetota bacterium | reverse complement strand
CGCTCTCGTGCTCCCACTTCTGCAGCAGCAGCACCGACCCGCCGGCGCCCGGCTCGGTGTCGGGGATGGAGACGACCCCGACGGCCTCGGCGGCCGGCGGGTTCTCGGTGCCGTCCTCGAAGCCGGTGAGGTCCCGGTCGTGGTGGTGGGACCAGGCGACGGTCTCGTCGACGAGGGTGGCGACCCCGCCGAGCGCCGCCACCGCGTGGGTGGTGGCGTCGAAGACCACCGAGCGGCCGCCGCCGGTCACCCAGAGCACGAGGTCGTGCTGGGTGGCGGGCATCGTGAACCCGTCGGGGCCGACCACGTCCGCGTCGTACCCGTGCACGTCCGGGGCGTCGTCGGGCACGACGGACGCCCACAGCTCGGGGCGCAGGCCCGCCACGATCCCGGTCGCGCCGGTGGTCTTCACGGTCGCGACGAGCTCCGCGAGCGCTCCGACCAGGACGGAGTCCGGGGCGCCGGTCCTGCGGTCGAACTCCAGGTAGGCGTGCGACGACGTGCCGAGGGCGAGGACGCCGGACTGCGCGACGGGCACGGGCTGCACCCTAGGTGGCTCCGCCTCGTGAGCACTAATCCGTCCTATGACACGGACTACTGCTCACGAGCGCGGAGCGCACCTACTGGGCCACGTCCTTCGTCGTGAAGTTCGCCCACGCCGCGACCATGAGCACGAGGACGTAGGCGAGCTGGACGAGCACCCCGGACCGGATGTCGCGCAGGAAGATCGGGTCGCGGAAGAAGTCGATCCAGGCGAGCCAGTAGCGGGTCGGGAGGTACGGGGTCACCGAGGCGGCGGCGTCGAGGGTGACCAGCACCTGCGAGGTGATGAGCGCGGCCAGGGCCCCGAGGGTCGCGCCCAGCGAGGAGGTCGTGACCGTGGACAGGAACAGCGCGATCGCCCCGACGCCGAGCATCGAGATCGTGATGTAGCCCATCGCCCCGAGCAGCCGCAGCGCGAGGTCGGCGGGCGAGAGCGGGTCGCCGGAGAGCGAGGAGACCGAGTCCTCGGCGCGGTCGCGGGCCTCGGTGGGGTCGAGCGCCGTCGACGTCCCGGTGCCGGGCGTGCCCGACGCGGGCGGCGACGCGCCGGGGGCCGCCGGCGCCGCGGCCGCCGGGCCGTTCGCCGTCCCCCCCGAGGACCCCGAGGACCCCGAGTCCGACGACCCGCCGATCCGCGGGATGGCGTTGACGACCGCGACCGGGTCGCCCGCCCCGAACAGCGTCACCCCGACGACGTAGGACGTGCCCGCCACCGCGGCGACGGTCACCACGACGAACGCGATCACCGAGACGAGCTTCGCCCCGAGCAGCGCCGTGCGGCGGACCGGCCGGACGAGCAGGTAGCGCAGCGTCCCGACTGCCGACTCCCCCGCCACGGCGTCACCGGCGACCACCGCCACCGCGACCGGCAGGAAGATCGGCAGCACGAGCGCCAGCGCCGCCGCCGGGTAGAGCGACCCGGACTCCAGCACCGCGGAGAGGAATGCCGCGCCCTGGCCGGCCGGCGGGGCGATCCGGGTCGACGCCAGGAACCCAGCGACGACGGCCGGCAGCAGGCAGAGCAGCCCGATCGTCACCCAGGTCCGCGGGCGGCGGAAGAGCTTGCGGAGCTCGACGGCGATCACCGGCGGCCCGTCCCGGCCGCGCTGTCGTTCCCCGGGCCGGTCAGCTCGACGACGACGTCCTCGAGGCTCACCCGCTCGGGCTCCAGCGCGTCGAGGCGGACGTCGTGCCCGACGAGGTGGCGTGCCAGCCCGCGCGGGCCGTCGCCCTCGGCGGGGACGACGACGAGGCCGCCCGCGGCGGTCCGCGTGACGACCGCCCGCCCGAGCACAGCGAGCGCGAGGTCCACGTCGGGGGTGGTGACGATGATCCGGCCGGTGGCGCGCCGCACCGCCTCGAGCGGCTCCTCGAGCACCAGCCGGCCGTGGTCCACGACGCCGACCCGCGTGCACAGCGCCTCGATCTCGACGAGCAGGTGGCTGGAGAGGAACACCGTGGTGCCCTCTTCGTTCAGCTCGACCAGCAGCTCGCGGATCTCGCGGATGCCGTGCGGGTCGAGGCCGTTGGTGGGCTCGTCGAGGATCAGCAGGTCGGGGGTGGTGAGCAGCGCACCCGCGAGCCCGAGCCGCTGGCGCATGCCCAGCGAGTAGGTGCGCACCGGGCGACGGTCGATGCCGGCGAGCCCGACCCGCTCGAGGGCCTCACCCACCCGGCGCCGACGTCCCGAGCGGCCGCCGGGGCCGGACGCGTCGAGCAGGTCGAGGTTCGCCCGCCCGGAGAGGTGGCCGTACGCGGCGGGGCCCTCGACCATCGCGCCGATGCGCGGCAGCACCTCGTGGACCTGGCGCGGCACCTCCTCGCCGAGCACCCGGATCTCCCCGCGCGTCGCGTACACGAGCCCGAGCAGCATCCGCACCAGCGTCGTCTTGCCCGAGCCGTTCGGGCCGAGGAAGCCGTAGCGATCGCCGCGGGCGACGTGCAGGTCGACGTCGTCGACAGCGGTGTGCGGCCCGTAGCGCTTGGTCAGCCCGCGGGTCTCGATCACCAGCGTGGCGTCGGTGGCGGGGGCGCCGAGCGGGCTCGACGGGGCCCGGGGCCCGGGCCCGCGCTGGGTGGGCAGCGCCGCGTCCGACGAACGGTTCGCCCGCGCGGGGGCCGAGGTCGCCTCGTCGCGGTCGGTGCTCACGACACGCTCCCGGCGACGTCGGCGACGGCGCGGTCGAGGACCGCGTCGGGGACCAGCCCGCCGATCGCCCAGGCCCGGTCGCCGACGCGCACCACGGCCAGCTGCAGCAGCGGCGACGAGATCGCCCCGCCCTCCGCGCTGCCGTTCTGCCCGCGCGCCGCCTGCGGTGGGTCGACCGGCAGCGTGCGGGCCGCCGACCCCGCGCGGTGGATGTTGGACAGCAGCGAGGTCGCGAGATCCGGGGGCAGCGGCACCACGACGAGCTGCGACAGCGACGTGCCGTACTGGCCGATGGCGGCGAACCCGCGCTGCGGGCGCTCCCGGACGACGCCGTCGACGCGGCCCGGGACCGCGGCGGGATTCCCGCGCCCGAGGATGCCGAAGAGGTCCGAGGTGGGGCTGCGCGTGGTTCCCGCACCCGGACCGGCCTGCGGGACGAGGACGGCGGGGTCCGGGGCCGTCTCGTCGAGCTCGAGCATGGTGCTCACGACCACGGGGCCGGCGGCCAGCCGCCCGGCGTCGTCCTTCGTGCGGACCTCCACGGCCACCGGCAGCCCGCTCGCGGGGTCGGCCCACACGTCGAGGGCGCCGACGGTGGTGCGCGGGTCCGCGACCGTCACGCGGAACCCGGCGGCGTCCACCCCCGCCACGCGGCGTGCGGGCAGCGCGACCGGGGCGTCGTCGCGGGAGGTCCCGGAGAGCAGCCGGCGGGCCAGCTGCGGGGGCGGCAGGTCGTCGGGGCGCGGGAGGCGCACCGTCGGGTCGCGGCGCACGAAGGTGAGCAGCTGGGCGCCGTAGTCCCACACGGCCTGGCCGGTGGGTGTGGTGTAGCGGTTGCGCTCGCCGGTCGGGTAGAGCTGGTCGACCCGGTTGGAGTCGGGGGCGGCGTACCAGACGCGCAGCCGGGAGGTGCCCGTGAGCAGCGTCGTGACGTCGGAGAACTGGGCGACCTCGGGCAGGTTGAGGCCCCCGGAGGCCTCGGCGTAGCCGGTCCACGGGACGTCGCCGGAGGCGGTGACGCGGTCGCGCAGCTGGGCGGGGGTCAGCGCCGGGTCGGGGTCGACGGGCCAGGAGGAGACCACGGTCGGAATCGCCACGAGCAGCACCAGCACCCCGACGACGACCGCCCAGCGCCGGTACCGCACGGCGGCGATCGGCGGCCGGCTGCCACGGGAGGCGCCGCCGGGTGAGGCCGGTCCGCCCCCGTCGTCCCGGCGCCGGTCGAGAACTGCTGCCACCGCGCTCCGTTCCTGCCGATACCGGCCCGGCCGCCCGGGTCCACTCCCCGAGAGTGCCAGCGCGGGTGCGGGAGCGCCGTGAGCGCTCAGACCGGGGCGCCCCGGCGCAGCCGTGTGCGCAGCAGGCTCGCGACGGTGGTGACGGCGAGCACACCGACGATGACCACGAGGGAGAGCTCGATGTCGATGAGCGGGACCGGCACCGGGTGGCCGTGGTTGACGAACGGCAGCGTGTTGGTGTGCAGCGCCTCGAGCACCAGCTTCACCCCGATGAAGCCGAGGATGAGCCCCAGCCCGTACTGCAGGTAGACCAGCCGGGAGAGCAGCCCGTCGAGCAGGAAGTACAGCTGACGCAGCCCGAGCAGGGCGAAGGCGTTCGCGGTGAAGACGATGTAGGCGTCCTTGGTGAGCCCGAAGATCGCCGGGATGGAGTCGAGGGCGAAGAGCAGGTCGGTGAGCCCGATCGCGATCATCACCATGAGCATCGGCGTCACCATGCGCCGCCCTGCCCGCACGACCGTCAGCTTGCCCTCGTCGTAGTCCTCGGTGACCGGGAGGACCCGCCGCACCCCGCGGACCAGGAGGTTCTCCCGGTACGGCGCGTCCTCCGCCTCACCGCGCACCACCTTCAGCGCCGTCAGCAGCAGGAAGGCGCCGAAGAGGTAGAACACCCACGAGAAGCGGGAGAGCACGGCGGCGCCGGCCACGATGAACCCGCCGCGCATCACCAGCGCGATGAGGATGCCGACCAGCAGCACCCGGTGCTGGAAGGCGCGCGGTACCGCGAACGTCGTCATGATCAGCAGGAAGACGAAGAGGTTGTCCACCGAGAGCGAGTACTCGGTGACGTAGCCCGCGATGAACGCGGTCGCGTCGTGCCGCCCGCCGAACACCAGCAGGGCCGCCGCGAACAGCACCGCGAGCCCGACGTAGATCGCCACCCCGCGCCCGGCCTCGCGCATCGTGATCTCGTGCGCCCTGCGGCCGGCCCACAGGTCGAGCGCGAAGACCGCGAGCAGACCGACGAGGGTGACGCCCCAAACCAAGAACGGCTCGTCGCCCAGCGGCGGACCGGGCAGGGCGGGGACGGGGGGCGCTGCGGCGAGCACGAGGCGCACTTCTCCTCCGGTGGGTGGTCCTGATCCACACCGGAGGTCTCTCCCGGCGCCGCCGGCCCGGGCTCGGGCCGTGGCGTCGTGCGCCCCGGACATCTTTCCGCTGTCGTGCTGACGAGGCGCCCGCAGGCCGTCTGGGGATACTCCCCTCCTGCTCCTAACTGTCCCACGACGGGCGCCGGGGTTCACTCCGGGTGTCCCATCACACGCGGACGGTCGCCACGGGGTCGCTCCGCACGCCGAGCACACCGACCCCACCTAGGGTCCGGTGGGTGAAGCGCCCCCGCCGGACCGCGGCCGCCGTCGGGGCGGTCCTCGTGGCGCTGCTGGTGGCGCTCGCGCCCGCGCCCGCTGCGCTCGCGCAGGACACCGCGACCACGTCGGAGCAGGCGTTGCGCATCGAGGTCCGCGACGGGCCGGGCCGCACGCAGCCGCAGTCGCTCGATGCGACGCTCTACCTGCCCGCCCGCACCCCGGCCCCCGCGGTGCTGCTCGCCCACGGGTTCGGCCAGACCAAGGACGCCGTCGGCGGGGAGGCGCGCTCCCTGGCCGCCCGCGGGTACGTGGTGCTCGCCTGGTCGGCGCGGGGTTTC
>JAVXWR010000499.1:0-2869 GCA_032230725.1 Actinomycetota bacterium | reverse complement strand
CTCGTTCCCCCGAGCAAGTTCTAGCAATGAACCTGCTTCCGACGCTGTTCGCTCCCCACAGGGCCGGAGACATCACATGGCAGTGATCACCCGCCGCGCGCGGGCGCTCGTCGACGCACCCCTCGGGTTGCTCGACACCATGGGCGACCAGGCGGCCTTCTACGCGAAGACGATCGGCTGGATCCCCCGCACCCTGCGCCGCTACAAGCGCGAGGTGCTCCGGCTGCTCACCGAGGTCGCCTTCGGCTCCGGCGCGCTCGCACTCATCGGCGGCACCGTCGTCATCGTCGCGACACTGACGTTCTTCACCGGGTCCGTCGTCGGCCTGCAGAGCTACTCGGCCCTGAACCAGATCGGCACCTCCGCGTTCGCCGGCTTCGTCACGGCGTACTTCAACACCCGCGAGGTGGCGCCCCTGGTCGGTGCGCTCGCGCTCTCCGCGACGGTCGGCGCCGGCTTCACCGCGCAGCTCGGCGCGCAGCGGGTCTCCGAGGAGATCGACGCGCTCGAGGTCATGGCGGTGCCATCGCTGCCGTTCCTCGTGACGTCGCGGGTGATCGCCGGCTTCATCGCCGTCATCCCGCTCTACGTCATCGGCCTGGTGGCGTCGTACTTCGCCTCACGGCTGCTCGTGACGAACTTCTATACGCAGTCGTCGGGTACCTACGACCACTACTTCAACCTGTTCCTGCCGCCGAACGACGTCGTCTACTCGTTCGCGAAGGTCCTCATCTTCGCCTTCGCGATCATCCTGATCCACTGCTACTACGGCTACAACGCCGGCGGCGGGCCCGCCGGGGTCGGCGTGGCCGTCGGCAACGCGGTGCGCAACTCCATCGTCGTGTTCACGGTCCTGGACAATCTGCTGACCCTCGCGATCTGGGGCACCACGACGTCGATCCGGATCGCGGGATGACCGCGCCCACGAAGGACCTCCGCCCGCCGCTGTCGCCGACCCGCCGTCGCCTCTCCGGCCTCGTGCTGCTGCTGGTGATGGTCCTGGTCGTCACCGGGTGCCTGCTGAACTTCAACAAGGTCTTCAAGCCCGTCGATATGGTGACGCTGCAGACCGACACCGTCGGCAACCAGCTCTCCAAGCAGGGCGACGTGAAGGTCCGCGGCGTGATCGTCGGCGAGATCAAGTCCGTCGAGTCGGACGGTCAGCGGGCCACCATCCAGATGGCCATGGACCCCGACGCGCTCACGGCGATCCCGAGCAATGTCACCGCCATGCTCGTCCCGAAGACGCTGTTCGGCGAGCGCTTCGTGTCGCTGAACATCCCGCCGAACCCGACGCCGCGGCGGCTCCAGGAGGGCGACGTCATCACCCAGGACCGGTCGCAGAACGCGACCGAGACCGAGCAGGTGCTGAACAATCTGCTGCCGGTGCTGAGCGCCGTCCAGCCGCAGAAGCTCTCGGACACCCTCGGGGCGATCTCGCAGGCGCTGTCCGGGCGGGGCCAGCAGCTGGGCGGCACTCTGGTGCAGCTCAACCAGTACCTGACGGGCATCAACCCCTCGCTGCCCGACCTCCTCGCGGTGATCAACCGGCTCTCGCCGACGGCCGACATCTACAACGCGGCCACGCCCGACCTGATCGGCGCGCTCGACAACCTGGTCACCACGAGCCAGACCCTCGTCCAGGAGCGCGCGGCGTTCGAGTCGACGTTCCGCACGGTGACCTCGGCGTCGAACGTGACGACGGACTTCCTGGCCGCGAACCGCAACAACATCATCAACCTGGCGGCGACGTCGCTACCGGTGCTGGACCTCCTGGCGCGCTACAGCCCCGAGTTCCCCTGCCTGCTCCAACAGCTCACCGATGTCACACCGAAGATCAACGACGTCCTGAAGCCCACCACGGGCATCCAGATCGCGGCGACGATCTCCCTCCCGGACCGCGGCAAGTACACCCCTGCCGACTCCCCTGCCTACCAGGACAAGCGCGGCCCGCGCTGCTACATCATCAACGGGCGGGCCCCGCAGTACCCGCCGGAGGGGCCGTTCAAGGACGGGTCCTTCGCGCCACCCCCGGCGGCGGGGCCGCCGGTCGGCGTTCTCCCGGGCGGGGTTGTCGCGGCGTCGCCCGCTGCGGCGACCACAACGACCGGCGGTGCGGCCGCAGCGACCGGTGCCACGACCCAGGGACAGGGTGCGGCAAAGATCGACGCCGCGAACATCGGGCTGCCCGACACCCCGAACTCCCCCGAGGAGCGCACTCTCGTGACCACGCTGACCGGGATGCAGATGGGGCTCTCGCCCGGGCAGGTCCCCGCGTTCGCGCCCTACCTGAGCGCCGCGACCATGCGCGGCACGACGGTGGAGATCTCATGAAGGGCGTCGTCGCACCGCTCGTCAAGCTGGGCATCTTCGCCGTCGTCACCATCCTGTCGGTGCTGTTGCTGCTCACGACCATCCAGAACCAGTTCTTCGGCTCGACCGAGACCTACAAAGCGGACTTCACCGACGCGTCCGGGCTGATCGCGGGCAGCGACGTCCGCATCGCGGGGGTCCGGGTCGGCGAGGTCACGGACGTCCAGGTCGTCGACCGGTCGGTCGCGCAGGTCGAGTTCAGCGTCGAGGAGGAGCGCAAGCTCCCCACCGGGGCACAGTTCGCGATCAAGTACCAGAACCTCGTCGGCCAGCGGTACCTCGACATCCAGCGCGGCAACGGGCCGATGAACCAGTACCTGCAGCCGGACGCGACGGTGCCGGTGACGCAGACCCAGCCGCCGCTGAACCTCACGACGGTCTTCAACGGGTTCAAGCCGCTGTTCCAGGCGCTGAACCCCGACGACGTCAACAAGCTGTCGTTCGAGATCATCCAGGTCCTCCAGGGCGAGGGCGGGAACATCAACCAGCTCCTGGC
>JAVXWR010000285.1:0-10760 GCA_032230725.1 Actinomycetota bacterium | reverse complement strand
TCGCCAGCAGCACCGACGTCTGACCGAGGAAGCCGCGCAGGAAGCGGGCGAACGCCACGATGAGGATCACGACGACGCCGGCGAGCACGATGTGCGAGACCTGCCCGGAGTCGGGGTTGATCATCTGAGCGACCTTGCCGTCGCTGTCGAGGAACGGCTGGCCCTGGGCGTTGAGCTCCGGGATCTTGGCGGTGAACGTGGACGTCTTGTCCCCCGCGATCAGGCCCACGTTGGCGCCGATGAGCGAGAGCCCGATCATCGCGATGACGGTTCCGGTGACCAGCGGCGGGAAGAACCGGATGATCATCGAGAAGGGCTTCGCGATGATCAGTCCGAAGATGCCGGCGATGATCATCGCGCCGTAGACGTAGGGCAGACCGGCCCGGCCGCCGTAAGACGTGGCGATGATGATCATCGGGTTGAGCACCGTGAACGTGGCGCCGGCGACGACGGGCAGCCGCACACCGAGGATCCGCCCGATCCCCGCCGACTGGATGATCGACGCGATGCCGCAGACGAGCAGGTCCGCGCTGACCAGGATCGCGATGTCGGTCTCGTCGAGACCCACCGCGGGCCCGACGATGAGGGGTACGGCGATGGCCCCGGCGTACATGATGAACAGGTGCTGCAGGCCCAACACCAACAGCCGGGGCAGCGGGAGGACCTCGTCCACCGGGTGGACGGCGTCCTTCGCGGGGGCGGGTGATGCCACGGCGGCCTCCAAGGGGTCGGCGCGTCCCGGTGCACGACCGGGCTCGGACGCCGCTCACGATGGGCGCGCTGCGTGACGGCTCGACCGACACCGGGTGACAGCGCTGTGTCCGGAAACGACGAACCGGACAGAACACGCGCCGGTCCGGACGGCGGGTTCAGGCCGCGAGGGCCGCCGACCCGCGGGCGGGGCGGGCGAGGGCCTCGCCCACCGCGCGCTGCGCCGCCGCCGACGTCAACTGCGCGACGTGGCCGTGACCGACGACGACGTTGTGGGCGTAGGGGTCGTGGCTGGAGCGCCACGGCACTGCGGCGTCGGTGCGGCTGTAGATGCTCGTGAAGGGTGACTCGGCCGGCCACGGCGAGCGCAGCGCGTCGCGGAACCGCACACAGCAGCTCCCGACGAGGCAGCCCAGCCGGTAGAGCCCCGGCACCCCCGCCGTGCCCGCGGTCGCGAGGCCCCAGACGATCGCGGTCATGTGCGGGGTGATGCCCCACAGGTCGAACGGCGTCCCGATCGTCACCAGGTGGGAGACGGAGTCCGGCGCCTCGAGACCGACGGCCCGGGCGAACTGCCCGCCGCGGCTGTGCCCGACGAGACGGACCGGGCGCCCGGCGTCGTCGGCGAGCTCGCGGACCCGCCGCACGAGGGAGGTGACGGTGCGCTGGGCGCAGCCCATCCCCGCCCCGAGCGTGTAGGGCGTGACGTCGTAGCCGAGGCGGGTGAGCCAGAGCGCCATCGGCTCGAGACAGGGCCGGGTCTCGCAGAGGCCGCCGAGCAGGACGACGGGGCCCTCACCGGGGTGATCGACCGCCTCGGCGGGGCCGACCGAGCGGTACCGCAGGCCCGTGACGCCGAGGGTCGCGCGGCCGGCGTGCTCGAGGCCGAGCCCCACCACGGAGTTCCACCACATCGCGATTCCTCCCCGACGGAGACCACGGCGGCGACCCTGTGCACCGGAGCTCGGGTTACCCGGCGGTCACCGGGCGGGAAACCGGCCGCGGGCCCGCTGCTAGCCTCGCGCGGTCCCACACCGTGACCCGGATCGCGGAGCGTGCCCGATGAGCACCGACACCGAGGCGCGGGCCGAGGGCGACGAGCGGGACCCGCTGCAGCGCCTGGAGCGCACCCCACGCGGCCGGGTCCTCATCAGCGTCCTGATCGTCGTGCTGCTCGGCGGCGTCCTGGCGATCACCATGCCCGACTCGATCACCAAGCGCGCGCTCCTGCACGCCGCCGCCCCGGTGGCGAACGTCCTCGGCCTGGACCAGGGCTGGGCGGTCTACGCGCCCTCGCCCCGCCAGGAGAGCACCTACCTCGAGGCCCGCGTGCTCGACCGCGACGGCACCACGCGCCGCTATCCCGTCCCGCTGCAGCACGGCCTCGCCGAGTACTGGGACTACCGATGGCAGCGCTACGCCGACACCCTGCTCAACGGGCCGGACAACCGTGACCGGTGGGCGCCGTACGCCCGCTGGGTGGCCGACCAGGACCGGGCCTCGGGCCACTCCCCCGCGGTCGTCACGCTCGTGAACATCTCCGCGGTGAGCCAGCCGCCGGACGCCCCGGTCGCGCGGACGCCGTGGGCCGAGCACCCGTTCTTCTCGATCGGGATCAGCTGATGATCCTGGCGGGTCTGACGGGACACGCGCGTCGCGCCGGGGAGCGGGTGTGGGGCGCCTGGGAGCGGTTCTTCTTCACCCCGGAGTCCACGGCCCCCCTCGCGGTCTTCCGGATCGCCTACGGCGTGGTCGTCACCCTCTGGACGCTGACCCAGCTGCCGCACCTGTTCGTCTTCTACGGACCCGACGGCGTGCTCCCGACGCCGCCGCCGGTGAGCGCCGGGCAGTGGGGCGTCCTGACGACGCTGAACTCGGTGCCCGCGCTCGTGGTCGTCTGGCTCGCGACGCTGCTCGCCGCCGTCGCCCTGACCGCCGGGGCGTCCCCGCGCATCGCGGCGATCGTCCTTCTCATCGGGATCATCGCCCTCGAGCGCCGCGATCCCTACGTGCTCAACTCCGGCGACATCCTGCTGCGCGTCCTGGCGGTCTACCTGGCCTTCGCGCCGTCCGGGGAGAGCCTGTCCTGGGACCGGTGGCGACGGGACCGGGACCACTTCTGGGAGTTCCCGCGGCGGGCGCCGTGGGCGATGCGGATGCTGCAGGTACAGCTGTCGGTCATCTACCTCGCGGCGGTGTGGGCCAAGCTGCAGGGCGACGTCTGGCGCAACGGGACGGCGCTGACGTTCGCGCTCCGGATGACCGACCAGCTGCGCGTCCCCACCCCCGCCTTCGTCGCCGGCTCGCCACTGCTCGTCGAGTGGCTCACGTTCGGCACGCTGCTCGTCGAGCTCTCGGTCGGACTGTTCGTGTGGAACCGCCACGCGAGGTGGTGGGTGCTCGGCGCCGCGTTCCTCATGCACCTCGGCATCGAGATCTTCATCATGGTCGGGTTCTTCAGCATCGGCATGTGGTGCCTCTACCTGGTCTTCCTGCCCCCGGAGCGCACCGAGCGGGCGGTGCTCGCGCTGCGGGACCGCCGGCGGTCCCGGCGCTCCCCGGCGCCGCCGAATTCCGGGGAGCGGGAGCCGGCGCCCCGTGGCGCGGCCGTCACCAAATCGTAAGCATCCAGAGCAACTCGCTCGTCGTTGCGATGTAACAAGGCGCGGGACGAAGCCGACACGCAGGTGCGAGCGGCTGATCACCCGGCCGTGGCACGTCTGATCGGGAGGATGGAAATGCCAGGTATGCGGGCTCGCATGGCCCAGCGATTCGGGGTCATCGCAGCCACCGCGCTGCTGGTGGGCGGTGCCTGCACCGGGCTCGCCTTCGCGGACGGGTCCAGCGGAGGTGACAGCAGTGGGGGCGGGTCCAGCTCCTCCAGCTCCTCCAGCTCCTCCAGCTCCTCCAGCTCCGGGGACAACTCGCTCGTGAAGACGCTGGACTCCGTCGTCCCGGGCGCAAGCAACACCGTCGACTCGGTGACGAATCCCGTGGACCGCGGCGCTGTGGCGGCGGACACGGGTGCCGCGGCGGCAGCTGACGCCGCGACGACCTGCAATGGCCTGGATCTCACGCCCTTCGGCGGCCCCTGCATTCCGCTCACCATCCCCAGCCTCCCGACGAGCTCTAGCTCGCCCACCAGCACGTCCTCCGGCAGCAGCATCGAGACGATCTACGCGCCGCCGCAGTACTACGGCGGCTACGCCCACGGGCAGTACGGACACCGCTACTACGGCCAGTACCACGACAGCGGCTGCGGTTGTGACCGGTACGCCTCGCCCAACTACGTCCCGCAGACGGTGGTCGCGACCCAGGTCGCCTCGGTTCCCAAGGGCGGCGTGAACACCGGCGACGGTTCGTTCCCGTGAGCCCCGCACGGACGACGACGGAGAGCGGTTCGTGACGACGACGGAGACGCCACCGACCCGGGAGAGGTCCCGCGCCGACAGCTTCACTATGAAGATCGGCGTCGGCCTCGTCGCCATCCTCGCCATCATCGGTCTCGTTGTGGCGGCGAAGTCCGGGTCGAAGTCGAGCGACTCGGCGGTCCCGACCCTGGCGGCGTCCACCCCCACGACGGTGTCCGTGCCGTCGATCGGGGCGACGTCGTCGCTCATCTCCTTGGGCCTGAACGCGGACCAGTCCCTCCAGGTGCCACCGCTGTCCAACCCGATGCAGGCCGGGTGGTTCGACAAGAGCCCGACACCCGGTTCCCTGGGTCCGGCCGTGATCCTCGGTCACATCAACGGGAGCGGAAAGCCGGGAATCTTCTACAAGCTCAAGGACGTGAAGGCGGGCGACCAGGTCATGGTCGCCCGGCAGGACGGGCAGACCGCGGTGTTCACCGTGTCTCATATCGACACCGTGCCCAAGGCGGCTTTCCCGGCGGACCAGGTATATGGCGACACCCCCGACTCGGAGCTGCGTCTGATCACCTGCGGTGGGGTCTTCGATCCGTCGGCGCGCAGCTACGAGGCGAACGTGGTCGTGTACGCGAACCTCACCGACGTCCGGAAGACCTGACTCTCCTGCTGCCGAGCCGATGTGGCCGTCGCCCTTCCGGGCAGCGGCCGCATCGTCGTCTCCGGGCCGTCGGACCGGCCCCGGGAGTACCCCGGGCGCTTTCGTCGACACCCTCACCGACGCCGGCGACTTCGCGGTGCTGATCCGCATCTGAGCGCGCCGCTCAAGGACGGCAGTGAGGAGCAGAAGAAGAACTACCTCCTCGGGTCGGTGTGCCTGCAGTCGTTCTCGATCATCGGCCGACCCAACGGCGACGAGTAGGGGTTCATCGAGAACACAAGAACTGGACGAGTCGCATCGAGCAGTCGACCTCGCGCTCTTCCTCGCGCGCACCTCGGCGAGGGTCGAGGACCCCGCCGAACGCACCCGTGGCACCAGCCTGTTCCTGGTCGACCGGCGCTGCGGGTCACGTTCGACCCCGGCGAGAAGGGCGGCGAGCAGCGCGGAGTTTCTCGCCCGCGAGGCGAGTTGGCCAAACCGGCCACGCTTGCCTGGACACCCGCGGTGGCTACGGCGTCGCCGACACCCGGGGGCGTCGAGCGCAAGTTCCTCGAGGGCCCGCCCTTCAGGTGGCGCCGATGGACAACGACCTCGTGCTCAGAGGCTGCCCCGCGCCTACTGACCCACGTACCGGTGGCGCGGGCTCGCCCCCAGCCACCCCGAGATCGTGAGGACGACGAGCGCGCCGGTGACGACGAGCAGCGGCACGGTCCACGACGCGTCGGCGTGCAGCGCGCCGAGGAGGAACGGCCCGAGGGAGCCGAGCAGATAGGCCCCGGTCTGCATGAACGCGCCGAGCCGCCGGTTCTCCCCTGTGTCCCGCGAGGCGGCCAGGATCGCGGCGAAGAAGACCGTGAACCCGCCGCCCTGGGCGGCGCCGCCGAGCGCGCACCACACCGGCCACGCGCCGGGCGCGAAGAGCAGGCCGAGCGGCAGTACCAGCCATCCGAGGGCCACCGGGAGGAAGGCCGCACGCAGGCTGCCCGTGCGGTGGTGGATCAGCGGCGCGCCGAGCGCTCCCACCACGGCCAGGACCTGGAAGATCGACGAGGCCGCCCCGGCGCCGGCGGGGTCGAGCCCCCGCAGGTCAGCGAGGATCTCGGGCAGCCAGGCGGTGAGCCCGTAGTAGGAGAACGCCTGGGCCCCGAACGCGAGCAGCATCTGCCACCCGACGGGGCGCCGCCACGGCGAGGTCGGCGAGGCCGTCCCGTCGACGGCTGAGGCCGCCCGGCTCCCGGGACAACGGCCCCGGGTCGCGACGCTCCACACCACCGCGGACACGGCGGCCACGAGCAGCCAGACCGTCAGCGCCCACCGCCACCCGACACCGTCGGCGATCGGCACGGTGACCCACAGCGTGATCATCGACCCGACGTTCATCGTCGCGACGTAGAGGCCGAGCAGTCCGCCGGAGCGGTGGGGGAAGTCCCGCCCGATGACCACCGGCACCACGACGTTGCCGACCGTGATCCCGGCGCCGATCAGCGCCGTCCCGACGAGGGCCGTGGGCACGCCGTCCACCGATCGCAGCACCGTGCCCACCCCGAGCACCGCCAGCCCGACGAGCATCGCGCGTTCCGGGCCGATCCGGCCCGTCAGCCACGAGGCCGGCGTCGAGGCCACGGCGAACATCAGCACCGGCAGGCTCGTCAGGAGCCCGGCGACCGCCGAGGAGACGCCGAGGTCGCTGCGGATCGCGTCGACCACCGGCGAGACCGCGACGATCGGGCTGCGCAGGTTGAGCGCCACCAGCAGCACCGCGGCCGCGAGCAGCGACCCGCCGACCGCCGGCGCGCCCGGGGGTCGTGCCTGGCGGGCGGAGGTCGTCACGGGTCCCCACTCTCGACGAATGCCCCCGTTCGTCGCTCGCGTCCGACGGATTGCTCACCTCGGGCAGGTGTGAGCCGGGCCTCCTGCCGGGCAGCCGAAATCCAGGTCCGACGTATCGGACCGAACCGTGGACCACATCGGAGTGGAGGAGCACAACGATGACCGACCGCGACGACGCGCGCGTGCGCAAGGCCCTGCAGGCCAAGAACTTCCCCGCCAGGCGGAACGATCTCGTGGCCTACGCGACCGACCGGGGCGAGATCGACGACGCCACCCTCACCGCCCTCGGCGCGCTGCCGGAGGGCGACTACGCGTCGGTCGACGACGTGGTGGCGGCGGTGCCGCACCGCCCCGGGACGACGAGCAACCGCTGAGGGTGTCGGGGGGCCCTGCTAGACCTCGGGTGTGGCGAACTGGTCCGAGGTGGAGCACGCGGCCCCCGAGCTCGCGGCGCGGGTGGCCGCGCTGCTCGCGCGCGGGAAGCACAAGACGATGGCGACGGTGCGGCGAGACGGGTCCCCGCGCCTGTCCGGCATCGAGACCGAGTTCGAGGGCGGCGAGCTGCGCCTCGGCATGATGCCGGGGTCGAGGAAGCTCGCGGACGTGCAGCGCGACCCGCGGATCGCGCTGCACTCGCCGTCGGTCGATCCCCCGGAGGGCGACCCGGCCGGCTGGCCGGGCGAGGCGCGGGTGTCCGGACGGGTCCGGGAGGTGCCGTTCCCCGGGGAGGGCCCGGAGGGGTCCTACTTCGCGGTCGACGTCACCGAACTGGTGCTCACCGAGATCGCCCCGTCGAACGACCGGCTGCTGATCACGTCCTGGCGCCCGGAAGAGCAGGTTCGCCGGGTGGAGCGGACCTGACCTCCCGGGCTCGATGGATCGCTCGGCTCAGTGCGCGATCAGCTGGCCGAGGCGCCGCGTCAGCTTGACGTTCTCCCGGTAGTCCACCGGCACGACGATCACCGAGGGGCGGTCGCGCTGGTCGAAGGCCTCCTTCAGCGCGGGCCGGAGCTCGTCCGCGCTGCCGATCCGCCGGGCGTGGCAGCCGAGCCCCTCGGAGATCTTCACCAGATCCGGCGAGGGGAAGTCGGTGCCGAAGTGCCGGCCGAACTCGACCTCCTGCTTCCAGGAGATCAGGCCGTAACCGTTGTCCTCCCACACGAGGTTGACCGGCGCGACCCCGAGGCGGACCGCCGTCGCGAGCTCGGCGCCGTTCATGAGGAAGCCGCCGTCGCCGGAGATCGCGACCACCCGCAGGTCGGGGTGCACCAGGGACGCCGACACCCCGCCGGGCACGGCGATCCCCATCGAGCAGAATCCGTTGGAGATGATGCAGCTGTTCGGGTCGTACGTCGGGTAGTGGCGCGCGATCCACATCTTGTGGGCCCCGACATCCGAGATCAGGATGTCCTCGTCGCCCATCTCGGCGCGCAGCTCCGCGAGGATGCGCTGCGGCTTCATCGGGAAGTCGCCGGTCTCGCACTCGGCGGAGGCCCCGCCCTCGCTGATCTCCTCGGTGAGGTGTGCCCGGGCGCGGGCGTGGCCCTCGATGTCGGGGAAGTGATGGTCCTCGGTGAGGCCCTCGTTGATCGCCCAGAGCGCGGCCGCGATGTCCCCGACGATCTCGACGTTCGGCCGATAGGCGCCGTCGACCTCCGCGGGATCGAAGTCGATGTGCAGGAGCCGCTTGCTGCGCCCGATGTTCCACCGCGCGGGCGGCCACTCGACCATGTCGTAGCCGACGGCGATGACCAGGTCGGCGGCCTCGAAGACCTCGGTCACGTAGTCCCGCGAGCCGAGGCCGACGGCGTAGAGGCTGCGTTCGTGACGGTCGGAGAGCGCACCCTTGCCCATGAAGGTCATGCCGGCGTAGATGCCGGTCCCGTCGACGAAGCGTTGCAGCTGGTGGCTCACCCGGGTGCGCACGCAGCCCTGGCCGACGAGGAGGACGGGCCGCTCGGAGCGGGCGATGAGGTCGAGCGCGGCCTGCACCGACTTGTCGTCGGGCACGGGCCGGCGCACCTTCTCCGGCGGCACGATCGGCTCGCTCTCGACCTCGTGCTTGGCGATGTCCTCGGGGAGCTCGACGTGCGTGGCCCCCGGCTTCTCGGCCGCGGCGAGCTTGAACGCCTTGCGGATGACCTCCGGGATCGTCGTCTCGTCGCGCAGTGAGGTCGTCCACTTGGTGATCGGCGTGAACATCTCGACGACGTTCATCGCCTGGTGCGACTCCTTGTGCAGCCGCGTCGTGGCGCCCTGCCCGGTGATCGCGACCACCGGGGAGTTGTCCATGTTGGCGTTGGCGACGCCGGTCACGAGGTTCGACGCCCCTGGACCCAAGGTCGACAGGCACACCCCCGGGTGCCCCGAGAGGCGGCCGTAGACGTCGGCCATGAACGCGGCCCCGGCCTCGTGGTGGGTCGGGACGAACTGGATGGCGGAGTCCCGCATGGACATCAGGAGATCGGCGTTCTCCTCACCGGGCACGCCGAACACGTACTCGACGCCCTCGGCCTCCAGGCACCGGACGAACAGATCGCTGGCCCTCACGGTCACGCTCCCCACTGATCGCTGACGACCAGAGCTGTACCCGGTCGTGGCGGGGGTTCATCCCTCGGTCGTCACGATCATCGCGAGGCTCCCCCACCCGGACCGTAGAACAGCTCGCCCGCGGCAGGGCCTGCGCTGCCGGTGGTGCTCGTCACGGCACCGCTGTGTGCGGCCCTGAGCTCGGTGGTGGTGGACCACCGGCCCCGGCGGCGAAGTACGAGTTCGCGCCGGACCCGGTGTCCGAGCGGCCCTCGGCGGTCCCGGTGCCGCCGGTTCCCGCGCCTGCGGCCGGGGCGGGCGCCGCAGCGTCGGGGGCTGCGTCGTCGGGGGCCGCGTCGGCGGGGGCGGCTGTGGTGGGCGGCGCGTCCGTGGTGGGCGCGTCCGTGGTGGGCGCGGTGGCCCCGGGAGCCGGTCCGTTCCCGGCGCCCGCGAGCCCCGAGACCGACTCGAGGGTCTTGCCGATCTTGAGGTCGTTGAGGAAGAGGGTGCTGTCCTGGGTGATCGACGGGTCGCGGTAGATACCGGTCTTGAGGTAGGCGCTGCCCTGCACGTTCGACTCCGGTGTCCGGTAGCCGGTCAGGGTCTGCCGGCCGTTGCACCAGGCGTCGATGGCGCCGCCGAAGGTGATCCCGAGCTGGAACGAGAACGCGCCGTCGGTGACCGGGCAGAAGTCCTTCTGGTTGCGACCGTTGTTCGCGAGCCGGAGCTGGCCCTTGCCGACCTCGACCGCGAGCGGTGGGCTCCCCGTCCCGCCCTGCTTGAACTGCATGATCAGCTGCCAGGTGTCGGTGTTCGTCGGGAATCCCCGGTCGAAGAATCCGGAGTACCCGATGAAGGACGTCTCGCCGTCGGTGAAGTCGGGGACGTCCGGCTCGGCCTCGGTGCGCTTCCCGCCGCCGGGCATCTCGAACTTCACGGCCTGTCGCCCCGGCACGTTCGGCGAGGCCGCGGAGCTCGGGTCCGTGGCGCCCTGGTTGTTCCAGGGGGTCGACTTGAATCCCTCGAGGCCGCCCGCCAGGGAGAACGTCGCGCCCGTGTCCTTGCCGGCGTCCTTGTCCCCTCCCCTGTCCTTGCCGGTCTTCTCGCCGCCACGGCTCCGTGAGGAGGGCGCGGCGCTCGTGGTCGTGGTCGGGTCCTCGGACGCGGAGCCGGACGACGACCGCCTCGAGGTCGGCGTGGGCGACCGCGTGCCCGCGGCGCGGGACCCCGTCCCGGACGTCGAGGTGTCCGACGTCCCAGCAGAACCGCGTCCCGAGGACCCGGATCCGGAGGAACCGGCAGCGCCGGTGCCCGATCCCGAGTCCGAGGGGTAGGACGTCCCTGTCGAACCCTGTCCGGAGGACACGGTTCCCGAGGTACCGGAGCCGGAGCCGCTCGAGGAGGTCCGGGAGCCCGTCCCTGCCGAGCCCGTCCCCGTCGTCGCCGAGGCGTCGGCGCCGTCCGAGGACGCGGACCCGGAGCGTCGGGTGGACACCCCGGCCCCGGCCCCGTCGGAGCCGCCGGTCGTGGAGGAGGACCCGGACGGGGCGTTGGTCTGAGTGACCGCCGAGGAACCGCCGTCGCCTGTGGACCCGCCGCCCTCGTAGGAGCCGTCGTCTCCGGCGGCACCGGTCTTGCTCGCGGGCGGCGTCGTGGTCACCGCG
>JAVXWR010000261.1:0-2942 GCA_032230725.1 Actinomycetota bacterium | reverse complement strand
CGCCCCACGCGACCGGACCGACCCCGACGTCCTCGGGGGTCTCGGCCGGACCGAGCACCGCTGCGCCCGCACCGTCGGCGAAGATGATGCAGACCGACCGGTCGTCCATGTCGAGCCAGTCGGAGAGCTTCTCCGAGCCGACGACGAGCACGTGGCGTGCCGTGCCCGAGCGGATCATGTCGGCCGCGAGCCCGGTGCCGTAGCAGAATCCGGCGCAGGCGGCGTTGACGTCCATCGCGCCGATGCCGTTGACCCCGATGCGGTCCGCCAACTGCGCGGCGGCGTTCGGGATCGGGGTCGGCATGGTGCAGGTCGCGACGATGACCGCGTCGAGGTCGGTGGGGGAGAGCCCGGCGTCGGCAAGGGCCTTGGAACCGGCGTCCGCGCCCATGGAGACCACGGAGTCCTCGGCCGAGGCGAAGCGGCGCTCGGCGATCCCGACGCGGCTGCGGATCCAGGCGTCGTTGGTGTCCACCCGCTGGGCGAGCTCGTCGTTGGTGACGATGCGGTCGGGCTGCGAGCTGCCCAGGCCGAGCAGGCGCGCGCCGGCGACGGGGTCGGGCTGCCGGATGGTGCCGCGCAGACTCATGCCCCACCCCGCACGAGCTCGACGGCGGCCGCGAGGTGCTCGGGCTCGGAGACGTTCACGGTGGCGGTCCCCTTGATCTGGCGCTTGACCATGCCGGTCAGCGTCCCGGCCGGGGTGAGCTCCACGGCCCCGGTGATGCCGCGCTCGCGCATGGTCTGAAGGCAGGCGTCCCAGCGGACCGAGAGCGTCACCTGCGCGACGAGCCGGTCGAGCATGTCGGCGCCGGAGGTCACGACGGCGCCGTCGGCGTCGGAGAGCAGCGCCAGTACCGGGTCGGCCGGGGCGAGCTGGTCGCGGTGCTCGGCGACCCAGGCCGCCAGGGCCTTCTCGGCGGGCTCCATGAATCGGGTGTGGAAGGCGCCGGCGACGGCGAGCGGGCGCACCCGCGCGCCCTCCGGCGGCTCGGCGGCGAGGGCCTCCACGTCGCTGGTCCGGCCGGCCGCGACGATCTGTCCGCTGCCGTTGCGGTTGGCGGGCTCGAGGTCCCGGGCGGCGAGCGCCTCCAGCACCGCGTCCTCGTCGCCGCCGAGGATCGCGGCCATCGACGTCGGCTCGACCGCGCAGGCCGCGGCCATCTCCCGGCCGCGGACCGCGGCGAGCGCGACCGCCTGCTCCGGGGCCAGCACGCCCGCGATCGCGGCGGCCGCGAGCTCCCCGACGGAGTGCCCGGCGACGGTCGTGTCCTCGCCCAGGGCGTCCGCGGAGCCGAGGGTGCCGCCTCGATGGGTCGAGCTCCGCTCCGCTGCGTCTCCCGCCAGTTCCGCCAGCAGCGCCTCGCCGGAGAGCAGCGCCGACGCGACCAGCAGCGGCTGGGTGACCGCGGTGTCGGCGATCGTCTCGGCGTCGGCCTCGGTGCCCAGCTGCTCGAGGTCGAGCCCGGCGGCCTCGGAGAACGCCGCCAGCCGCTCGCGGGCACCGGGACGTTCCAGCCACGGCGCGAGCATCCCCGGCTTCTGGGCGCCCTGACCGGGCGCGAGGATCGCGATCACACTCGGTACCCCACCATGCGCGGGTGGCGGGCAGCAGGCGTCGCGGTGACGAATCCTCGTCCAGGTTCGTTGTCGGGTTCCTACAACGGCCGACCCAAACGAGACGGTCGATCGGAATCGATTGAGATCGTGGCGTCCGCCATCTCGGTCGCGGCCGCGGCGTCGTCGCAGGTCAGCGCCTCGTCGTCGACTCCACGATGCCACCGGTCGTCCGCAACCGATCGAGCGCGATGGCCATGTGCAACAAGCGCGACCCGCGCGCGTCGGAGGGCCGGGCGCCGGTGAGGTCGGCCACTCGACGCAGCCGGTACCGCACGGTGTTGGGGTGGACGAACAGCGAGCGCGCGCACGCCTCGAGGACCCCGGCGTGGTCCAGGTAGGACTCCACGGTCTCCACGAGCGAGCCGCCCGCCTCCCGCAGCGGGCGGGCCACGTCGCGCACGAGCTGCTCGACGGCGGACGCGTCCCCGGCGAGCACGCGCTCGGCGAGCAGGTCGTCGGCCGAGACCGGACGGGGCGCGCCCGGCCAGGCGGCGACGGCGCGGTGCCCGGCGAGCGCGCGCGTCGCGGAGTGGTGGGCCTCGAGCAGCCCGGCGACGACGGGTCCGGCGACGACCGGGCCCGGCCCGAGGGCGTCGGCGAGCGCCAGGGCGGCCTTGGACTCGCCGCGGGTGAGGTCGCTGACCCGGTCCCCGGGGGGCTCGTCGCCGGACTCCTCGGCCTCCGCGCCGGCCTCGTCCCGGGCCTCGTCGAGCCCCATGATCATGACGAGGTGCGCCCCGTGCCCACCGAGGAGCACGGAGACCCCGGCCCGGGCGGCCGCGCGCCGCACGCCGTGCAGCGGGTCCGGCCCCTCGGGGCGGGTGGGGTCGTCCTGCGTGGGCGGGTCCCCGACGAGGACGACCGCGCGCACCGTCGGGTCCCAGCCCAGGGCGGAGGCGCGGGAGAGCAGCGCGCCCTCGGCGTCGCGGTCGGCGCGCACGACCGCGTCGACGACGAGGGCCTCCAGGCGCGCGTCCCACGCGCCGCGCGACTCGGCCGCCGAGGCGTAGACCGTCGCCGCCGCGAAGGCGACCTCGCGGCCGAAGCGCAGCACCGCGGTGACGAGCGCGGCCCGCTCGGCGCGGCCGCCGGCCAGCGCCGGGATGCGCTCCTCGAACACCTCGGTGGCGATCCGGACCAGCTCGACGGTCTGGCGCAGCGTCATGCGCCGGGCGAGGTCGGGCGGGGCGCTGCGGAAGGCCTCGGCGGTGAGCCGGGGCGTCGCCTCGGGATCCCGCAGCCACGTGACGAAGTTGGCGGCGCCGAGCTGGGTGACCATGAGGACGCCGGCGCGCTGGTCGGCGGTGAGGCGGGAGAACCAC
>JAVXWR010000494.1:0-3317 GCA_032230725.1 Actinomycetota bacterium | reverse complement strand
CCCGCGCCTGGTGGCAGATCCTGCGCCGGGCCGTGGTGAAGGGACTCGAGGACGAGGTCGGCACCATGGCCGGCGGCGTCGCGTTCTTCGCGATCCTCGGGATCGCGCCGGCGCTCATCGCGCTGCTGGCGCTGTTCGGCCTGATCACGGACCCGTCCCAGACCGCCGCGATCGCCAAGGATCTCGCCGCGGTCCTGCCCGACACGGCGCGGCCCCTGGTCCTCGACCAGCTGCAGACCGTGACCAGCGGCGGCACCGGCAGCCTCACCACGACGTTCGTCGTCGCGGCCGCCACCGCGCTGTGGAGCGCGTCGGGCAGTACGCAGAAGCTCCTCACGTCGATCCAGTCGATCTACGAGCGCCCCGAGACGCGAGGCATCCTGCGGCTGTACACGTTGGCGATCGCGCTCGCGCTCGGGTCGGTGGTGTTCGTCGCGGTCGCGGTCGCGCTGCTCGCCGGCGCGTCGGCGGTGACGGGCGGGCTGTCGACGCCGGTCCGGCTGCTCGCCGAGGTGGTCCGCTGGGTGCTGCTGGTCGTGCTCGTGACGGTCGCGCTCGCCGTGGTCTACCGCATCTCGCCCGACCGGCCGGGCCCGCGGCTGCGCCTGCTGAGCCTGGGGTCGGCGGCGGCGACCGTGGTGTGGGTCGCGGGCTCGGTGGTCTTCGCCGTCTACGTCGACCACTACAGCAGCTACAGCCAGACGTACGGGGCGCTCGCGGCGGTCGTCGTCGTGATGCTCTGGCTCTACCTCACCGCCTACATCGTGATGATGGGCGCGGAGATCAACGTCGAGGCCGAACGGCGCATCGACGAGGACGGGCCCGGATGAGGTGTTCCCGGGGGCGGTGACCCGCGAGCCGACCCGGCAGGTCGATGATCGGTGGTGTGCATGCCGTCCTGGCGGTCGTCGCCGGCGCCGCAGGCGCCGGGATCGTCGTGGCCACGGTGCTCTCGGCGATACAGACGCTCACCGTCCCCCGCGCGACCCCCCTGTGGATCACCCGCTGGGTGTTCCTGCTCGTCGGGTTCGCCTTCGCCCCCGCCCGCCGGATGCGCGACTACCGCCGACGCGACCGGGCGCTGGCCCTCTACGCCCCGCTGAGCCTCATGTGCCTGCCGCTGGTGTGGCTCACCCTCGTGCTCGTGGGCTTCGCGGTCGTGTTCGTCGCGCTCGGGCAGGGATTCGCGGACGCCGTCGTCGAGAGCGGCTCGTCGCTGTTGACCCTCGGCGTGCGGGAGCCGCCGGGGACGGGGGCCGCCGTCCTGGTGTTCGTGGAGGCAGCCCTCGGGCTGGGGCTGGTCGCGCTGCTGATCTCCTACCTGCCGTCGATCTACGGGTCGTACTCGCGGCGCGAGGTGATGGTGACCGGGCTGGAGGCGCAGGCCGGCAGCCCGCCCAGTGCGGTCGAACTGCTGGGCCGCCTCGCCGAGATCGGGGGCCTGGACCAGCTCGACGGGTTCTGGGCGGAGTGGTCGCGCTGGTTCGCCGACATCGAGGAGACCCACTGCTCGGCGCCCAGCCTCGTGCTCTTCCGCTCGCCGCAGCCCGACCGGTCGTGGGTCACCGCCGCCGGGGCCGTGCTCGACGCGGCGGCGTTGGTCTCCTCGACGCTCGATCTCGGTCGGCGACCGGCCGCGGAGCTGTGCCTGCGCTCGGGGTACCTGGCGCTGCGCCGCATCGCCGACTTCTACGAGATGCCCTACGACACCGACCCGCGCCCCGCCGACCCGATCGCCGTGCGGCGCGAGGAGTTCGACGCGGCCCGAGCCGGGCTGGCGGCCGCGGGGGCCGCCGTGCGGGCCGATGCCGACCGGGCCTGGCGGGACTTCGCGGGGTGGCGGGTGAACTACGACGCCGTGCTGCGGACGTTCGCCGGCCTGACGCACGCGCCGACCGCGCCGTGGTCGGGCGACCGACCCCTGCCGTTCCACCGACCGGCCCTGCCCCGCCGCCGGGCGCGCTGACCCGTCGGCGTGGAGGGGGCCTGTCCGGGCGCGCCCGGCGTCGCGGGACCATGGCGCGCATGGACGGGGGCCGGGGATGGATGACCCGCCTGCTGGCGGTGCTCGTGGTGGCCGCGGGCGCGGCCGGGCTCGCCGGCGCGCTCGTGCTCGGCGGCGCCTCCGGGCCGGCGGCGCGGACCGCGCTGCTCGCCGCGACCCGACCGGCAGCGGCCGCCCCGCCACCCGCGGCCGCACCGGCGGCCGTCGCTTCCGCTCCCGCCGCCGCACCACGGGCCGCGGCCCCGGCAGCACCGGCCGCCGCGCCCGCCGTCCCGCCCCGCCTGGCGAGCCTCCCCGCGCGAACCACTCAGGCGATCCTCGTCGACGCGCCCTCCGCCGCCGCGACCACGGCCACCGTCTCGGCGTGGACCCGCACCGGCACGAGCTGGACCACGTTCCTCCCGCCCACGCCGGCGTTCCTCGGCACCGACGGCATCGGCCCGTCGAGCGAGCGGACGGCCCGCACGCCCGCCGGCACCTTCCCGGTCACGCAGGCCTTCGGCCGGCTCGCCGACCCCGGGACGGCCCTGCCGTACTCGCACGTCGGCGCGAACGACTGGTGGGTCGGGGACACCACGAGCCCGCTCTACAACACCCACCAGGTCTGCGCGCCCGGCCGCTGCCGCTTCGACGAGCGCGCCTCGGAGAACCTCGAGGCCGCGGGGCACGCCTACGACCACGCGATCGTCATCGACGCCAACACCGACCCGGTCCGCCCGGGCGCGGGCTCGGCCTACTTCCTGCACATCGGGGACCACGCCACGGCGGGCTGTGTCGCCACCGACGCCGGCACGGTCGTGCGGCTGATGCGCTGGCTCACGCCGGGCTCGCACCCGGTGATCAGCCTGGCGTCGAGCTGACCGCCGCGGTCGGACCGCCCACGCACGGCGGACCCCAGAGCCCGCGTCCCGCCGCGCGGGCCCGGTCCGACGCCGCGCGGACCGCCGGCATGCGCTCGGGCGGGGCGTCGGCGGCGTAGCTGCTCACGACGCCGGCCTCGGCCGCCAGCACCGCGTACTCCCCCGGCGACAGCGAGACCCAGGCGAGCGCGCGGGAGAACCGGTCGGAGCGCCCGTCGCCGGTGAGGGTCACGGCGCGCCCGGCGAGGGTCCGCCGGGCGAAGGCCATCGCCTGGTCGGTGTAGCAGCGCGCCGGCGGCTGGACCCCGAGGGCGCGGACCCGCACGGTGCGGCCGTCCTCGAGGCGGACGTCCATCGTCACCGGGTCGGCGACGGCGAGCACCGTCGCCGGCGTCCCGCCCTCGGGAGCGGGGGGGACGACGGCCGGCACGGGCGCCGTCATCGCGGCCGCC
>JAVXWR010000257.1:0-3896 GCA_032230725.1 Actinomycetota bacterium | reverse complement strand
GCGTGGTGTTCGCCAGGCAGTACGTGATGCTGGACTACGACTGCCCCATGGAGGTGCAGAACGACGCCGTCCGCGTCACGCCGGGCGTGCAGGCGCCCACGGTCGCACCGCTCTCGCTCGACGGCTGGGTGGCGGTGCGGGCCATGGTGCGGCGCACCCGGGTCAACGACGTGATGGACGAGCTGGCCGACCTCGGCTGCACCGGTATCGTCACCGCGTCGCTGCAGTCCTGCCGCGCGGTGCTGCCCGGGACCGGCGGCGTCAGCTCCCTGCCCGGCGCGACGCCGCCGCCGGCCGAGGCGCCCTCGGCGTCCGGCTCCGGCCGCCTGGGGGTCGCGGGGCGCTGACCCCGCGGCCGGCCCGCCGGGCCGTCAGCGGGGCCGCACGGTGAGGGCCTGCGCGGCCCGCCCGACCGGACCCGCCTCGTCGTGGACCACCGAGTAGGCGGTCCCGGTCCCCTCCGGCCCGATGACGCTGTCCGCGTCCAGCCCCGTCCACCCGCCCCGCGGCGCGCGGTGCAGGTGCAGGGTGAGGTCGGTGTTCACGAAGAGCCAGCGCCGCAGGTCGAGCCGGGCCGCGCAGCCGTTGGTGGAGTCGGCGACGGCGGCCAGGCGCTGGGCCGGGGAGGGCTCCTCGCCGGCCACCACCTGGGTCATCACGCGGCCCCACGCCCGGCCGGGCCCCACCTCGTCGAGCCCGCCCTCGATCCACCGCCAGTCGACCGACGTCAGGTAGCCGGGCAGCCATCCGTCCGGGATGCCCCGTGTCCGGCCGGCCTCCGGGCCGGGCAGGCCGGGCATCGCGGAGCCGGGCACGGTGGCGACGGACCCGGTGTCGATCACCCCGTGGAACCAGCCCGACGCCCGGGCCACCGCCCGCGGTTCCCCGGAGCCGTCCCGGGACGTGATCTCGGCGGTGACCAGCTCGATCGTGCGGCCCCGCCGGGCGATGTGGGAGGAGACCTCGAGGGTGCCGACCGGGACCTTCCCGAGCACGTCCACCGTCACCCGCGCGAGCCGGACGTCGTCCCGCCCGGACCCCTGCTCCAGCGCGCGGACCAGGAGCGCGCTCGGCGGCCCCATGTGCTGGGCGTCGGGGAACCAGGGGCCCGCCGTCGACGCGGAGGCCTCGACGGTGGTGCGGGTGCCGTCACCGGTGCCGGCGGCGTCCTCGTCGACGACCGTGAAGTAGGGCTCGGGAGCGCAGGAGCTCATGGTCGGGCATCCTGATCTCCGGACCCGTCGTCGGGCCAGCCGGGGTAGGGGGGCGGGGTGCCGCCGAAGACCGGGCAGAACGCCTGGTGCGAGCACCAGGAGCACAACCGGCCCGGGCTGGGCCGGAAGTCACCGGTGGGAGCCGCGCGCTGCACCGCCCGCCACAGCGCCACGAGGGTGCGCTCGAAGCGCTCCAGCTCCTCGCGGCCGGGGCGGTGGCTGAGGCTCTCGCCGTCCCCGAGGTACATCAGGCGCAGCTGGCGGGGCAGGATGCCGCGGCTGCGCAGCAGGACCAGGGCGTAGAACTTGAGCTGGAAGAGCGCCCGCGCCTCGAACACGGCGCGGGGGGCGGCGCCGGTCTTGTAGTCGACGATCCGCAGCTCGCCCGCGGCGTTGACGTCCAGCCGGTCGACGTACCCGCGCAGCCCCACCCCGGAGTCCAGCTCCGCCTCCAGGAACACCTCGCAGGCCTGTGGGGAGAGCCGCGTCGGGTCCTCCATCGCGAAGTAGGCGTCGACCAGCCGCGCCGCGTCGGTCCCGTCGAGGAGAGCCCGGTCCTCGGGCGTGAGCTCGGCGGCCACCTCGGCGAGCAGCTCGTGGGCGCGGACCGGGACCCGCTCCGGCGCGGGGAGCGCGAAGAGCCGCTCGAGCACCGCGTGCACCACGATCCCGCGCACCTGGGACGAGGACCGCTGCTCGGGCAGCCGGTCGACCACCCGGAACCGGTAGAGCAGCGGGCACTGCTTGAAGTCCGCGGCGCGGGAGGGCGAGAGCGCGGGCCGGCGGCGCGGGCGCTCCTCGCCGAGCCGGCTCGGGGTGACCGCCCGGTGCTCGTCGGGCGCCGGGCGGGGGAGGGGCACCGCGAGCGGCCCGGCCTCGGTGGCGGGGTTCGCGTCGATCATGGCCCGCACGCTACGACGACACCCCGACAGCCACGCCCGGTTCGGGAGGGGCGGCGGCCACTGCTGCCCCGGGACCATGATCAACAGCACACCAGGCATTCCCTCGAGCCACGCGGCCTGCCCCACGTGCCCGTCGCGCGTGGCTTCCTCGTCCCGGACTGATCAACAGCACGCCAGGCGGCCCGCCGAGCCGCAGGACCTGCCCGACGTGCCCCTCACGCCCGAGCTCGACGGGACCTCGGGCGGCGACCGGGGACCGGGGACCGAGGGACCGGGACGGCGACGCCTAGGCTGGCGCGCCGTGCAGGACGAGGTGACCGGCCCCCAGGACACGGCCGACGTGACGCCGGCCGAGGACCACCTCGCCGGCCCCGACGACACGGACCCCGAGCAGGCCGGGCCCGCCCACCGCGCCGGCCCCGACGACACGGCACCCGACGAGGACGTCCCGCGCGGCCCCGCCCGCAGCGGCCCGTTCCTGCCCGGCGACCGCGTGCAGCTCACCGACCCGAAGGGCCGCCACTTCAGCCTCGTGCTCGAGCCCGGGCAGAGCTACCACACCCACCGCGGCGCGATCGCCCACGACAAGCTGATCGGCGCCCCCGAGGGCAGCGTCGTGCACTCCGCCGCCAACACGCCCTACCTCGCGCTGCGGCCGCTGCTGCCGGACTACGTGCTCGCCATGCCCCGCGGCGCGCAGGTGATCTACCCGAAGGACGCGGCGCAGATCGTGACCTGGGGCGACGTCTTCCCGGGCGCACGCGTGCTCGAGGCCGGGGCGGGCTCCGGGGCGCTGACGCTGAGCCTGCTGCGGGCGGTGGGCCCGGAGGGCATCGTCACCTCGTACGAGATCCGCGAGGACCACCTGGAGCACGCCGAGCGCAACGTCGAGCGCTTCCTCGGCGAGCACCCCTCCAACTGGACGGTCCACCGGGGCGACGTCGCCGAGGCACGCGGTGTCCACGACCGCGTCGTGCTGGACATGCTCGCGCCCTGGGAGGTGCTCGACACGGTACGCGACGTGCTGATCCCCGGCGGGGTGCTCGTCGGCTACGTCGCCACCACCACGCAGCTCTCGACGCTCACCGAGGCGCTGCGCGACCAGTCCTGCTGGACCGAGCCCCAGGCATGGGAATCGCTGGTCAGGCCGTGGCACAGCGTCGGGCTCGCGGTCCGGCCGGAGCACCGGATGATCGCCCACACCGCGTTCCTGGTGATCGCGCGACGCCTCGCCGACGGGGTGGTCCCGCCCCGCGTGCAGCGGCGTCCGAGTCGCGGATAGCGAGCACCCAACCACCCTCAGTGATCATCTTGACAGGTAAGAACCACCGTCGGTGACCCGGCGCAAGAGCGCGACGCGAGAAGTCCGTCACCGGCTCGCTACTCCACGGACACCCGGGTTCACGGGTACGGTTGCGCCACGGAGTAGCGGGAGGAGGGCGCCGTGAGCATGAACGACGACCCCAGGGGCCGATCCGACCAGAGCCGCGACCGAGGCGCGGCGGACATGGCGGCACAGGTGCGATTCCTCGAAGAAGAGGTCGCCCTGCTGCGTCGGAAGCTGACCGAGTCACCGCGCCATACCAGGATCCTCGAGCAGCGGCTCGCGGATTCTGCGGCACGGGTGTCCCAACTGACCGAGCGCAACGACAAGCTCACCGAGACCCTCAAGGAGGCTCGGGCGCAGCTCGTGTCCCTCCGCGAGGAGGTGGACCGTCTTGCCCAGCCGCCGTCGAGCTACGGCGTCTTCCTGACCGTGCACGAGGACCAGACCGTCGAC
>JAVXWR010000243.1:0-2715 GCA_032230725.1 Actinomycetota bacterium | reverse complement strand
GATGCTCGTGCTCGGCCGCCGCGCCCGGATGATCGGTGTGGCGATGCTGCTCAGCTTCCACCTGGTGACCTGGGCCTCGATCGGCATCAACTTCGCCCCGCTCATCGTGTGTCTCGGTGTCTTCCTCCCGCTGGAGGACATCCCCGGCTGGGTGGCGAGCCGACGCCAGCGGGCCACTCACGCGGTAGCGTCGCAGGCATGACCGCACCCTTCGGGCGCGTGCTGACCGCGATGGTCACGCCGTTCACCGCGGACGGGGCCCTCGACGTCGCCGGCGCCCAACGCCTGGCCACCACCCTCGTCGATACCGGCAACGACGGCCTCGTCATCAGCGGCACGACGGGGGAGTCGCCGACCACCACGGACGCCGAGAAGGAGAGCCTGCTCCGGGCCGTCGTCGAGGCAGTCGGCGACCGGGCGCACGTGGTCGCCGGCGTCGGCACCAACGACACCGCCCACACCGTCGAGCTCTCGCGGCAGGCCGAGAAGGCGGGCGCCCGTGGCCTGCTGCTCGTCACGCCGTACTACAACCGGCCGCCACAGGCCGGCCTGATCAACCACTTCACAACCGCGGCGGACGCGACCGACCTGCCCGCGATGCTGTACGACATCCCGGCCCGCACCGGCATGGCGATCCGCACGGACACCCTGCTCCGGCTCGCCGAACACCCGCGGATCGTTGCGGTGAAGGACGCCAAGGGCGACCTCGCCGCCACGACGGAGGTTCTGGCCCGGACCGACCTCGCGTACTACTCCGGCGAGGACGCGTTGAACCTCCCGCTCCTCGCGATCGGCGCTGTCGGCATCGTGAGCGTCGTCGGACATGTCTTCACGCCGCAGTATTCCGCAATGATCGACGCGGTGGCGCGCGGCGATCTCGGCGAGGCGCAGCGGATCAACGCTGCTCTGGTGCCCGCCGTGATCGGGATCATGACCCGCACCCAGGGCGCGATCATGGTCAAGGCGGCGCTCGAGCTCGTCGGCCGCATCCCGCACCGCACCACCCGGCCACCCCTGCTCGATGCGACCGAAGCGGAGATCGCCGAGCTGCGCGAGGACCTCAAGGCAGCCGGTCTCGACCTGTGAGCCACCCGCACCCCGACCTCGGCACTCCACCTCCGCTTCCGGAGGACGGCCTGCGGATCGTCGCCCTCGGCGGCATCGGCGAGATCGGCCGCAACATGACGGTGTTCGAGCACCGCGGCCGGCTGCTCATTGTCGACTGCGGCGTGCTCTTCCCCGAGACCGAGCAGCCCGGTGTCGACCTGATCCTGCCGGACTTCGGCTACCTGCGGGACCGCTGGGACGACGTCGACGCGGTCGTCCTCACCCACGGCCACGAGGACCACATCGGCGGCGTCCCGTACCTGCTGCGCGAGAAGCCCGACGTCCCGCTGATCGGGTCCCGGCTCACCCTCGCGCTCGTCGAGGGCAAGCTCGCCGAGCACCGGATCACGCCGTACACCCTCGAGGTCCGGGAGGGTACGACGGAGCAGTTCGGGCCGTTCTCGTGCGAGTTCTTCGCCGTCAACCACTCGATCCCCGACGCGCTGAGCCTCGCGATCCGGACGGCGGCGGGAACCGTCCTGCACACCGGTGACTTCAAGATGGACCAGCTGCCGCTCGACGGCCGGGTCACCGACCTCGGTGGCTGGGCGAGGCTGGGCAGCGAAGGCATCGATCTGCTGATGGCGGACTCGACGAACGCCGAGGTTCCCGGCTTCGTCACGCCGGAGCGCGATATCGCGCCGGTCATCGACCAGGTCTTCCGCAGCGCCAACCGCCGCATCATCACGGCCTGCTTCGCCTCGCACGTCCACCGGGTGCAGCAGGTGCTCGATGCCGCTCACACCCACCACCGCCGGGTCGCGCTGATCGGACGCTCCATGGTGCGCAACATGGGCATCGCGCGTGACCTGGGCTACCTGCGCATCCCACCGGGTCTCATCGCCGACCTCCGCGAGATCGAGGACCTGCCGCCGGAGCAGGTCGTGCTCGTCTCGACCGGATCACAAGGCGAGCCGATGTCCGCGTTGTCGCGGATGGCCAATCGCGATCACCAGCAGATTCGCATCGAGCCCGAGGACACCGTGGTGCTCGCCTCCTCGCTGATCCCCGGCAACGAGAGTGCCGTGTGGCGGGTGGTCAACGGCCTGACGCGCTGGGGCGCCAAAGTGGTGCACAAGGAGAGCGCGCTCGTGCACGTCTCCGGCCACGCTCCCGCGGGCGAGCTGCTCTACGTCCTCAACCTCACGCGCCCATCCAACGTGATGCCGATCCACGGCGAGTGGCGGCACCTGCGCGCGCACGCCGACCTGGCGGTCGCGACCGGCGTCCCTCGCGACAACGTTGTGCTCGCCGAGGACGGCGTCGTCGTCGACCTCGTCGACGGCAGGGCGCGCATCGTTGGTGCCGTGCCCGCTGGCTACGTCTTCGTCGACGGGCTCGCGGTCGGCGACGTGGGGGAGGAGTCGCTGCGCGACCGTCGAATCCTTGGTGGTGAAGGTTTCGTGACGGTGGTGGTGGTCGTCGACTCTGTGACCGGCAAGATCGCGGCCGGGCCGGAGATCCTCGCACGTGGGTTCTCCGAGGACGCCGATGCGTTCGAAGACGTGCGACCGCTGATCGAAGAAGCGTTGGCGGGCGCGGCGAAGGAAGGCGTGGGTGAGGTGCACCAGCTCCAACAGGTGGTCCGCCGCACGCTCGGCAAGTGGG
>JAVXWR010000235.1:0-13664 GCA_032230725.1 Actinomycetota bacterium | reverse complement strand
GCGCGGGTGCTTGCAGGTGCACAGGTCGACGAGCGGGATCCGGGCGAGCGACGGCGGCATGGGCCGGCGCCCGACGGCCGGGCGGTGGGTGCGGGAAGGGTCGATGAGCTTCATGGCGAGGTGACGTCCGTGGGGGTCGCAGGGGTGGTCGACGTACAGGCGGCGGCCGGGACCGGCCCGGTGCCGCGGCGGAGCCCGGACGCCCGGTGGGCACGTTCGGGCGTCCCGGACCGAGCGGTGGGCTCGGACCGGGCCAACATCTTCCCGGCCGACTCCCGCCGCACCCGGGCGAGGTCCCGCCGCGTGCGCTCGAGATCGGCCAGGGCGAGGTCGCGCTCGTGCGTGACCTCGTCCACCCGGTCCTCGAGGGAGACGACCTTCCAGGCCGCGGTGAGGGTGAACCCCTCGTCGAAGAGCGCACGCACCCTGGCGGCGAGGGCCAGCTGCCGGCGCGTCCAGCGCCGATGTCCGCCCGCCGATCGTGTCGGGCGAACCATCTGACCCGCGTCCAGGCTGCGGAGGAACGCCGGTTGCACCCCGATGACGTCCGCGGCCTGACCGGTGGTCAGGGCGGGTACGTCCTCGTCGTCGAGGCCCTCGGCGCCCACAGCTCCGTCGCGTCCTTGCGGTCGTTTCCCGGGAGTCCCGGGACTGCTCGTATCCGTGTGGGCCGCGCGCGACCCATCGCCGGGCGGCCCGTGCAAAAGTTCTACTCGGGACTGCAAGTTCTGTCAACGACCCGGAGGGGTGGAGCACCCCCCTGATCGGGAGCGACCCGCTCACATCCTCGAGCGATCCTCGTGTGGGACTGGGCCGGACGGGGGAATCAGTGCCAGACTGCGATCTGGACAGGTGGGGGGTGGACCCGGCATGACCACAGTAGGCATCCCGGCGCTGCCGGCCCGCCTCGCCGAGCGGTACGACGTGGGCCCGGTGATCGGCCGCGGGGTCGGCTCGTCGGTGTCCCGCGTGCACGACACCCTCCTCGGCCGCGACGCCGCGGTGAAGACGTTCCGCGTCGAGGCCGACGCCCGCGCCCGCCGCGAGCTCCGCCTGCTCGCGATGATGGACCACCCCGGGCTCGTGCCCGTGTACGACGTGGAGGAGCACGCCGGGCGCGCCTTCGTGGTCATGGCGCTGCTCGACGGCGGGTCCCTGGCGGACCGCCTGGGCGAGCACGGCGCGGAGTCGGGCGGCCTCGTCCTGCGCGAGGCCCTGCGCACGGCGGGCACGGTGGCCGACGCCCTGGACCACATCCACCGCGCCGGTGTCCTGCACCGCGACGTCACCCCGGCCAACGTGCTCTACGACGGCGACGGGCGCGCGCACCTCTCCGACTTCGGCGTCGCCTTCGTGGCCGACGCCCCCCGCATCACCGACACCGGCCTCACCGTCGGCGCGGCGCCCTACCTCGCGCCCGAGCAGGTGCGCGGCGAGCCCGCCGGCGCGCCCGCCGACGTCTACGCCCTGGGCCTGGTGCTCATCGAGTCGCTCACCGGGCGCCGGGCCTTCCCCGGCGACCCGCTGTCCGCGGCCCAGGCCCGCCTCGACCGCCGGCCCACGGTGCCCACCGGGCTGCCCCGGTCCGTCGCCCACCTCATCGGCGCCATGACCCGCGACGACCCGGCCGAGCGGCCCGACGCCGCGGCGGTCTCGATCGGGCTGCGCCAGGCACTCGTCGACGCGGAACCGCTGCCGATGCCCGCGGTGCTCGCCGGCCCCGGCGCGACGACGTCCGGCCCGGCCGCGCGAACCGGGACGCCGGCCCCGATGTGGGCCTCCGCGCGGAACCCCCTCTTCCCCGCCCGCCGACGCGGCACGCCGCGCGCGACCGGGACCCGGGGCGTCCTCGTGCTGGCCGGTCTCGCCGCGAGCGCCGTGCTCGCAGGGACGGTCGCGATCGCCACCTCCGGGTCGGTCGCCCAGATCGCCGAGTCCGCCCGGCCCGCCGCGATCGTCCCCGGCGGCGCCACCGTGGGCGTCCCCGACCCGGACGCCGCACTCGCCATGCCGCCGCTCGTGCTGCCCCCGTCGAGCACCGTCGCACCCACGTCGGACCCGGGCGCCGGGACGGGTGATCACGTGATCGCGATGCGGGCCACGCCGACGTCCCGCCCCGCGCCGGCCGCCGTCCGGGCGTCGCCGACGCGGGAGACCGCCACGACCCGGCCCTCGACGAAGCACACCGGGTCGACCCGCACCACCACCCCGACCCAGGACACCGACGACGAGGGCACCGACCCCTCCCCGACGAAGCCGCGGCCCGAGGGCCCGGTGGGCGGGCTCCTGCGCGGGGTCGGCGGCCTGGTGAACGGCGTCCTCGGCGGGGGCCGCTGACCCGGCGCTCAGCGTCAGGTCTCGACGGCCTCCACGAGGACCTCGCCGGCCGCGTACGTCCGCACCCGCGCCTGGATGCCGGCCAGCGACGCGGCCGCGCGGGTGCACGGGAAGCCGTACCGGGCCCGGACCCGCTCCCCGGCCTCGGTGAGGGCCACGCGGGAGCGGCGGGCGAAGTCGTCGAGCGGGTAGGCCACGCCCGCCTCGAGGTGCTCGGCGAGGACCAGCGACGGCGAGTACACCCGCTCGCGGGTGCCGTCGGGCCAGCGCAGGCGCACGTGCATCTCCGGCATGGTCACGCATGCTGCCCGGTCGGTGTGACGGCCACGTGACGAGGAGACCGGTCCGCGCGTGGGTCAGCTCCCGGCGGGCAGCGGGCGGCCCGGGGTCGCGCGGCACGGCGGGCCCCACAGCCCTCGCTCGGCGCCCACGGCCTCCGACTGCTCGCGGGCGAACACCGGCGCGTACCAGAGCTTGCGCCCGGTGTCGGCGGTGACGACGCCCGCGAGCAGTGCCGCGTCGGTGAAGCTGAGCTGGCTGGGGAGCACCACGTAGGCCAGCCGCCGGCCCTGGTCGTCGACCTCGGGCACCGTCGGGTCCGGCACGAGCGTCACGGTCTGCCCGGAGAGGCGCTCGTCGGCGAACCGGAGGGCGTCGTTCGCGCCGCACTGGGCCGTCGTGCGCTCGGGCCCGGCGGACTGCGGGGCGGTGATCCCCAGGATCGCGACGGTCTGCTCGGCCCCGTCGACCCGGACCATGACCTCGTCGCCGGAGTCGACGCGGACGACGTCGGCGAGCAGCGTCGGGTGCGAGGCCGCCGGGACCGCGGACGCGGGCGACGTGCTCGCGGCCGGCGTCGCGGCCACCGGCACGGCGCCCGGGCCCGGGGCGGTCAGCCGTCCCACCACCAGCCCGGCGGCCAGCAGCAGCACCCCGGTCAGCGCCGCCAGCAGCAGCGGGAGGCGTGCCCGCCAGGCGCCGACGGGCACGGCGTGGTGCGACCCGGTGGTCGGACCGCCCGGGCGCACGCCGGTGGCCGGGCCGTCGGTCCGCCCACCCGTGTGGGTGCCCATGCCGTGCGCCTCCACCCTCGTCCGTCCGAGGACGGTCGTGAACCCCAGCGTCCGCGCGGGCAGCCCTTCCGGTTCGGGCCGCACGGGTGGTCGTGGGTGGTGAACGGGTGACCCGGGCAACCCACGACCGTGAAGAAGCTGATCAACGAGCCGGCGGACGTCGTACGGGAGGCCCTGGAGGGCGTGGCCCGCGCCACGACGGGCGCGGCGCTCGTCGAGGGTACGACCGTACTGGCCCGGACGGACCTGTCCGACGACCACGTCGCGGTGATCGCCGGCGGGGGCTCGGGACACGAGCCGGCCCACGCGGGCTACGTCGGCCCCGGCCACCTCGCCGCCGCGGTGTGCGGGGAGGTCTTCGCCTCCCCGAGCACGGACGCGGTGCTCACCGGCCTGCGCGCCCTCGCCGCGCCGGGGGGCCCGGGAGCACTGCTGGTCGTCATGAACTACACCGGCGACCGGCTGAACTTCGGTCTCGCCGCCCAGCTGGCGCGGGCCGAGGGCATCGCCACCGAGATGGTCACCGTCGCCGACGACGTGGCCCTCGACGCCGACGACGAGGTCACAGCCGGCCGTCGCGGCCTCGCCGGCACGGTGCTGGTGACCAAGGTGGCGGGCGCGGCGGCGGAGCGGGGCGACCCCCTCGACCGGGTCGCGGCGGCGGCCCGGGCGGCCGCGTCGTCGGTCGGGACGATGGGCGTGGCGCTCTCCGCGGCGACCGTGCCCACGGCGGGCGAGCCCGGGTTCACCCTGGATGCCGCCGAGGTGGAGGTCGGCCTGGGCATCCACGGCGAGCCGGGGGTCCGGCGCGAAGGGCTGCGCCCGGCCGATGCGCTCGTCGACGAGCTGGTGGACACGATCTGCGCAGACCGGGGGTTCGGGTCGGGCTCACGGGTGGCCGTGCTGGTGAACGGGACCGGGGCGACGCCGCCGATGGAGCTCTCGATCCTGCTGCGCCGGGCGCTCGAGCACCTCGAGGAGCGCGGGATCACCGTGGAGCGGGCGTGGGCGGGCACGTTCCTGTCCTCGATCGACATGGCGGGGGCGTCCGTCGCGGTGATGGAGCTCGACGACGAGCGGCTCGCGCTGCTCGATGCCCCGGCGCGCTCGGCGGCGTGGCCGTCCGGGTCGGGGGTGGTGTCCGGCGGGGCCCCGACGGTGCCGGCGCCGGCGGCCCCGGACGTCACGGAGGCGGGCCCGGCGTCGTCGTCGGCGGTCTCCGGGCCGGACGCCGACCGGATGCGCGGGCTGCTCGAGGCGGTGTGCGCGGCGGTCCGCGACGCGGAGCCGCACCTCACCGAGCTCGACACAGCCACCGGCGACGGCGACCTCGGGACCTCGCTGGACCGGGGTGCCCAGGCGGTGCAGGAGGCCCTCGACTCCTACGCGCTCGACGACCCGGTGGCCACCCTGCAGGGCGTCGCCGCGACGCTGCGCCGCGCCATCGGCGGCACCTCCGGGCCGCTGTACGCGACGGGGCTGCTGCACGCCGCGGAGCACCTCGCGCAGGGCAGCGACCGGTCCACGGCGCTGCGCGCGGCCGCCGAGGGCGTCTCGGACCTGGGCGGCGCGCGGCCGGGCGACCGCACGATGCTCGACGCCCTCGTGCCCGCCGCCGACGCCCTCGCCGACGGTGGGTCGGTCGCCGACGCGCTGGCCGCGGCCCGGTCCGGGGCCGAGGCGACCGAGACGATGGACCCGCGCCGCGGCCGGTCGAGCTACCTCGGCGACCGGGTGCGCGGTCACCGCGACGCGGGGGCGGAGGGCGTGCTGGTGTGGTTGGCCGCCGTGTCGGATGCCGCGTCAGAAAAGTCTCCCTAGCGGCGTGCTCCCCTGGCCCGGACGTCCGAGAATCGGCGTTGACCACCGCGCTCACAGACCCCGGGCGAGACTCCTGACGTCGAGGCGGCGCAGCACCCGGTCGGCGACCTCGGGGTCGGTGCCGGGCTCGCCGCGGGCCGCCACCACCTCGCGCCGGGCGGCCGCGAGCGCCACCGCCTGCAACCGGGTCCACTGCTCGCGGCGGCGCTTGAGGCGGGCGAGCCGCTCGCGGTAGTCGTCGTCGCGGTCGCCGTCGACCTCCTCCGGACGCGGGACGGCGTCACCCGAGAAGGCCGCGCCCATGCGGGCGAACCGGGTGCGCAGCTCGTCGAGCACCTGCTCGCCCTGCTCGTCGTCGACGCCGAGCGCCTCCCGGTCGACCGTGGCCAGCTCGTCGAGCGCGGCGCGCCGGGCCCGGGTGGCCATCCGGCGCTCGGCCTCGACCGCCGCGTCGGCGTCCTCGCGGAGCCCGAGCACCCGGACCAGCACCGGCAGCGTCAGGCCCGGGCCGACCAGCGTGACCACCAGCACCGAGCAGGCCACGATGACGAGCTCGGCGCGGTCGGGGAACGGCGCCCCGGTGTCCAGGCTGGTCGGGAGGGCGAGCGCCAGCGCGAGCGTCGCGAGCCCCCGCATCCCGGCCCACCCGAGCACCAGCGCCTCGCCCGCCGTCGCCGGTACCGCCCGCGCGGCGGGCGTCGGCCGCCCGCCCCGGATGCTCACCAGCGCCAGACCCATCCAGACCAGGCGCACCCCGACCACGACCCCGCAGACGATCCCGGCGTGGGCGAGGATCGTGCCGAGCGAGCGGTCGGCCTGGGCGATGACGGTGCGCAGTTCGAGGCCGATCAGCGCGAACGCCACCCCGGTCACGAGCATCTCGACGACGTTCCAGAACGCGGCGCCGGTCAGGCGCGCCTCGGAGGCGTCGGCGTCGGAGTGCTGGCGCAGCTGCAGGGCGGCGACGACGACCGCGATCACCCCGGAGGCGTGCAGGGCGTCCGCGGCGAGGTACACCGCGAACGGCAGCACGAGGGTCAGGCCGTTGCTGGCGACGACGTCGGTGAGCCGGTCGAGCACCCGACCCGCGAGCCACGCGGCACCGAGCCCGATCGCGACGGCCAGGACGGCGCCGTAGAGGAAGCCGAGGGCCACCCCGAGCGCGCCGAGGTCGTCGCCCGCGACGGCGGCCGCGACCGCCGTCTGGAAGATCACCAGCGCCGTCGCGTCGTTGAACAGGCCCTCGCTCTGCAGCGTCGCCATGAGCCGCCGCGGGACGCGCAGCGGCCCGGCCACCGCCTCGACCGCGACGGGGTCCGGCGGCGCGACGGCCGCCCCGATCGCGAGGGCCGCGGCCAGCCCGATCCCGGTGAGCGCGACGAGCGTGCCCGCGACCGCGCCGACGGTGACGACGACGAGCCCGACCGCGAGGAACGCGATCGTGCGCCAGCGCAGCCGGAAGAGCGCCCACGAGGTGCGCTGCGCGGTGGCGTAGAGCAGCGGCGGCAGGAACAGCGGCAGGATCAGGTCCGGCTCGATGTCGGGGGCCTCGATGCCGGGGACGAACGCCGCCGCGGCACCGAGGACCAGGAGCAGCACCGGCCAGGGCAGGCGCAGGCGGTCACCGGCGCCCGCGAACAGCACCGCCGCCAGCATGGCGCCGACGACGACGAGGAGCACGGGCACCGGGCGACCCTGCCAGACCTCCGGTTCGGGTGGGCCCGCCTCGGACACTGATCACGCGTCCGGCCGGCGAACCCGGCGACCCGGGTGAACCCGGCGACTCCGCGACCCCGCGACCCCGCGACCCCGCGACCCCGCGACCCCGCGACCCCGCGACCAAGATCACTGAGATGTAGCGGTTCCGGACGCCCCGCGTCCATCTCCGCCATCTTCCGGTGATCATGGTCGGGGCGAGGTCACCGTCCGGGATCCGCACACGGCATGCTGCACCGCGTGCCGAACTTCGGGGACTTCCTCAACCGCGCCGTGCAGGTCGGGCTGGACCTGCTGAACGCCTCGTCGAAGGACGAGCGCCGCGGGCCCGCGGGCCCGCCGTCGGCGTCGCCCGCCCCGGACGGGCGCGGGGTGCGGACGGTGCCCTCGTCCGACCGGGCCCGGGAGATCAGCTACGCCCCCGACCTCGACGGCGCCGCCGACCCGGGCGAGATCGTGTGGACCTGGGTGCCCTTCGAGGAGGACGCCTCGCAGGGCAAGGACCGCCCGGTGCTCGTCGTGGCCCGCGCCGCCGAGGCCGGCGAGCTACTCGGGCTGATGCTCTCCTCGCAGGGCCACCGCGCCGACGACGCGAACTGGGTCCCGATCGGCTCCGGGCCGTGGGACCGCGAGGAACGCGAGTCCTACGTGCGGCTCGACCGTGTGCTGGAGATCCCGGAGCACGGCATCCGGCGCGAGGGCGCGGTCGTGCCGAAGGACCGGTTCGACGCCGTGGCGGGTGAGCTGCGGGGGTCGTACGGCTGGCGCTGAGACGTCAGAGCTGGGACGTCAGAAGAGTCCCGTTGCAGACACTGGACGTCCGAGAACCGTCGTCGATCTTGCTGACGGGGCCCGAGCTCGTGAACGGACGTTTTCGGACACCCAGGGAAGGGGAGCACGCCGATAGGGAGACTTTTCTGACGCTCAGGCGAGGGTGAACCACGCGAGGCAGGCCGCGCCGGCGACGATGCAGTAGACCCCGAAGGGGCGCATCGAGCGGTGCTCGAAGTAGCGGGTTAGGAACCGCACCGAGAGGTACGCGCCGACCCCGGAGAGCACGCTGCCCAGCAGGACCTGGCCGCGGATGCCGTCGCCGGCCGGACCCAGCAGGTCCCCGACCTTGAGCACGCCCGCCGCGAGGATCACCGGCGTCGCGAGCAGGAACGCGAACCGCGCCGCGTCCTCGTGGGAGAGCTTGGCGAGCAGCCCCGCGCCGATGGTGGCGCCCGAGCGGCTGATCCCGGGCAGCAGCGCGAGGATCTGCACGGCGCCGATCAGCACGGCCGTGAGCAGCGGGAGCTTCGCGACCCGGGCGTCGGCCCGCTCCTCCGCGGTCCGCGGCGGGGCCACGCCGACGCCCGCGCCGCCGCGCAGCACCTCGGTGGGGGCGTCGAGGCGGACGGTGGGGGCCTCGAGCGCGTCGGCGTCGGGACCCGCGTGCGCCCCGGCGACGGACCGGCGGCGGGTCAGCCCCTCGACGGCGAGCAGGAGCACCCCGTTGACCACCAGGAAGAGTGCCGTCGGCACCGGCTTGGCGAGCAGCGTGCGGAAGACGTGGTCGAGCACGAGGCCCGCGAGCCCGACGGGGATCGTCGCGAGCACCAGCAGCCACGCCAGCCGCTGGTCGGCGGTCTCGACGCGCCGGTCCCGGATGCTGGTGACCAGCCCGCGCACGATCCGGACCCAGTCCCGCCAGAAGTAGACGATCATGGCGATGGCCGTGGCGACGTGCAGCCCCACGATGAAGGCGAGGTAGGGCGAACCCGGCGCGGACACGTCGAGATCGCGCGCCCAGGAACCGCCGATCACCGCGGGCAACAGGATGGAATGGCCCAGACTGGACACCGGAAACAATTCGGCGACGCCCTGCAGCGCGCCGATCACGGCAGCCTCGAGCCAACTCAGATGTGCCGACACCGGTGGTCCTCCCGTTCGCGATCCGTCCCGCCACGCACCGGAAGTCGAGGCTAACGACGCGGTCCGACACCCCCCGGGACCGGGCGGACCACCCGTCGTCGCCCGTCAGCTCTCCGCGAGCCGAGGGCAAAGGCGAGGTCAACGCCGGGGATCCGTGCGGAAAAGCAGGTGGGTCGCGACGCGCCGGGGCCGGAAACGTTGCTAATGTGCGCCAGTCGGATCACGACCCGGTCACGCTCCCCGCGCTCCCCCGACCGGGCCGCCCCGAGAAGAAGGTGACCCCGCACCATGACCGCTGCCTACGGACCGACCGGCGCCGCGCTCCCCCGGAGCGTGAACCTCCTGGCCGTCAACCCGGTGACGACCGTGCTGGGCCTCGCCGCGGGCGCGGTCGGCGCGGCGGTCGTCGGGGCCCATGCGGCGCAGGGTGACCTGCCCGACCTGCCCTCGGCCTCGACGGTGACCGCCGACCTGCACCTGACCGCCGGCGCGAGCCCGGCGAGCGCCGCCTCCTCGGTCAAGGCCGCGATGACGCCGGTCAGCGCCGAGCCGACCTCGGCGGCGGGCACGGTGCCCGAGCTGACGAAGGCCGCCGGTCGGGCACATCAGCAGCAGAAGATCGAGTCCGCGGTCGACCGCTTCGAGTCGAAGATCGGCTCGACGCAGTACGAGAACTGGTGCGAGCGGGCCGTCGAGAACGCCTTCGGTACGCAGGGGCACTACGCGAGCGCGATCCAGGACTGGGAGTCCCAGGACCAGCACACGGACTGGCAGCACGCCCCCCGTGGGGCCATGGTCTTCTACGACACCTCCTCCGACGGCCACGTCGCCCTCTCCCTCGGCGACGGGCGTGTGGTGTCCTCGAGCGCCCACCACCAGGTCGGGATCGTCCCGGTGGGGTTCTTCCAGCACCCCCTGGGCTGGGCGTACGCCCCGTACTGATCTTCTCCACGCCGTCGGGCCCCTCGGATAGGGTGATCGCCTCCACCAGGGAGGGGGCCGCGGTGACCACCAGTGCTCCCGCGCGCCCGTCCGCCGCAGAAGCGGCACCCGGACGGTCGCCGTGGCGCCGCCGGGTGGGCGAACTGCGCGAGCTGGGACGCGGGACGCGCGTCGGGCGGCTCGCCGGCCTGGCCGCGGCGACCCTCGCGCTGGTCCTGCTCGCCGGGGTCGTCGCCCTGGTGGCCACGCTGCGCACGCAGGCTGCGACCGAGGACGTGGTCGCTCGCAGCAGCCCGCTGACGGCGGCGACCCAGGAGCTCTACCGCGCGCTCTCCGACGCCGACGCGAGCGCGGGCCAGGGCTTCCTCCTCGGCGCCGGGGAGCCGGACTCGCTGCGGCTGCGCTACCAGACCGACCTCGCCGCCGCCGGCCGCGCGCTCGCCGTCGTCGGGTCCGCCTCGGGTCAAAACGTCGTGGCCGGTCCCGTCGCGACCCTCACCACCGGCGTGCCGGTCTACGCCGGGCTCGTCGAGACCGCCCGCACGGCCGACCGGCAGGGCCTCACCTACGGGGCGGCGTACCTGCGCGAGGCGTCCTCCTTCCTGCGCACCACCCTGCTCCCGGCCGCGCAACAGGCCTACGACGCGCAGGCCGCGGCCCTGGCGGACGACCAGGCGGTCGCCGACGGCGGGGCGTGGACTGTGCTCGCGCTGGTCGCCGTCGTCGCCGCGCTCGTCGCGGTCTGGGTCCTGCACCGGCGCATCGCGCGGACGACGAAGCGGCGGCTGACGCCCGGCGTCGCGCTGGCCGGTGGCGCGATCGGGCTGCTGCTCGTCTGGGGGGTGATCGCGCTCGGGATCTGTGCGGCGCTCACCGCCTCGGGCCGCGACGACGGGTCGGAGCCGAACCGCGAGCTCGTCGCCGCGCGCTTCGCGGTCCTGCAGTCGCGCAGCGACGAGGTGCTCACCCTCGTCGCGCGGTCCGGCGGGGGCGACTACGAGCAGGACTACGTGAGCCGCAGCATCGGTCTGTACGGCTGGCAGGGTCTGTTCGACCGTGCCCGCGACGAGGCGGGGTCCGGGGCGGGCGCGGACGACGCGACCACCGCGGCGACCGTCGGGCGCCGGGGCATCGTCGTGCACGAGCTGGTGCGCTCCCTCGACGTCTCGGGCGACTACGACGACGCCGTGGCGCTCGCGCTCTCGACGGCTCCCGGCGGCGGGCAGGGCACGGTCGCGCAGGTCCAGGACGCCCTCGACCGCGCGATCACGACGACCGCCGACACCGCGGCCTCCGACGCCGCGGGCGCCGACACCGCGACGACCCTGCTCGCCGTCGGGGTCGTGCTGCTCACGCTGGTGGCCGCCGGGGGCCTCGTCGCCGGGGTGTGGCCGCGATTGCAGGAGTACCGGTGAGGGCCCGGGTCATGAGGGGCGCACTGGTCGTGGTCGTCCTGACGGTGCTGCTGGCGGGCTGCTCGCAGGCGGCCGCACCGTCCCCGGTCGAACCGGTGCGGCCCGTGCCCGCGGGCACCACGGTGGTGGCCGGCGCCCCACCCGCCCCGACCGACACCGGCTGCGGCGACCCACGGGTGAGCGCCACCCCGACGCCCGAGCCGCCGCCCGGGGCGATGCCCGCCGGGTCGACGATGGCGAGGATCGCCGCCCGCGGCGCGCTGATCGTCGGGATCGACCAGAGCACGGTCCCGCTGAGCTACCGCGATCCCCGCTCCGGCGCGCTGACCGGGCTCGACGTGCGCGTCGCCCAGGAGATGGCCCGCGCGATCTTCGGCGACCCGAACCGCATCCGCTTCCGCATCGAGAGCTCCGCGCAGCGGATCCCGAACCTGCTCGCCGGGTCGGTGGACCTCGTCGTCCAGGCGATGACGGTGACGTGCGAGCGCAAGCGCCAGATCGGGATGTCCTCGGTGTACTACGACGCCGCGCAGCGCATCGCGGTCCCCGCGGTGTCCCCCGTGACGAGCATCGCCGAGCTCGGCGGGCGGCCGGTCTGCTCGATCAGCGGCACGACGTCGATCGCGGCGCTGCGGGGCGAGCGGGGGACGAACGGGCAGGCGCCCGTGGTCGTCGGTGTGCCGGAGAACTCCGACTGCCTGGTCATGCTCCAGCAGGGGCAGGTCGACGCCGCGACCACGGACGACACGATTCTCGCCGGGTTCGCCCTGGAGGACCGCCGGGTCGCGGTCCGGGGCGCGCCGCTGGCCTCCGAGCCCTACGGGATCGGGGTGGCGCCGCAGAACACCGACCTGCTGCGCTTCGTCAACTCCGTCCTGGACCGGACGAAGGCCGACGGGACCTGGGCCGCGATCGTCGCCGCGACGTTCGGGGGCACCCCGGGCACACCGCCGCCGGGGCAGTACGCGGGATGAGTGCCGTGATCCCCGACCGCGCCGGCCTGGACGCCGAGCTGCACGTCGCCGAGGAGGCCGTCGCCCGGGCGTCCTCCTCGCTCGTCGACCTCGAGGGCCACCCCGGCTACGGCCTCCTGCGCCCCGGCGGGTTCACCGGGGTGTCGGCGCGGCGGCGGGACGAGACGCTCGCGACGGTCGCCGAGCTGCACCGCGACCTCGCGCTCTACCGGCACGCGGTGGCCGCCGCGCGTGAGGCCCGCGGCACCCGGGCCCGGCCGTCGCCCGACGAGCTCGCGGCCGCGCACGACGCGCTGCACGCCGAGTCGGTCACCGTCACCGAGGAGGTGGTGCCGCTGCAGCGCCGGGGCCTGCTCGGACCGACCTCCGAGGTGACCCGGACCAGCGCGGACGCCCTGCTCGCGCGGATGACGGCCGCGTTCGACGCCGCGACCGGGGTGGTCGCGGACGTGGCCGCGGTGTGGGACGCCGTCGCCGCCCAGCTCGGTCCGGCCGACCGGGCGCTGGACGCGCTGCGCTCCGAGGCGGCGGCCCTGCCGGAGGCCGCGGTCGACGTGGCCGGATGGTCGGCGCGCCTCGAGGCGCTGCGCTCCACGGTCCTCACCGACCCGCTGGCGCACACCGGGACCGCGTCGCCCGTCCCCGCGGCGGCGCTGGCCGAGGTCGAGGCGGGCCTGGCCGGCGCCCGGGACGACCTCCGGGAGGCCCGTGCGCTGCGCAGCGGCCTCGACGAGCGGGTGGCCGCGCTGACCGCCCGCGTCGACGCCCTGGTGGCCGTGGAGTCCGCCGCCGGGGCCGTCGCCGGCGAGGTCGCGCGGCTCGTCGTCGCGGTGCCCGGGCTGCCCACGCCCCGGCGGCGCGCGCCGGAGCTGCGCGCCGCGGTCCGCGACGCCCACGGCCTGGCGCGCGCCGGCCACTGGGACGAGGCGTCCGCGGGGTTCGCGGCGGCGGCGCAGGAGCTGGACGCGGCGACCGCGCAGGCGGAGGCCGACCGGGCCGTGCTGGGCGGACTGCTCGACCGGCGCGCCGAGCTGCGAGGCCGCCTCGGGGCCCTGCGCGCCAAGGCGGGGGCCCGCGGGCGCAGCGAGGACCTCGCGCTCGACGCGCTGCACACCCGGGCGCGGGAGCTGCTGTGGAGCGCCCCGTGCGATCTCGCCGCGGCCACCGTGGCGGTCCGGGCGTACCAACGGGGGCTGGAGGAGGGGACGTGACCGGCGCGTGCACCCGTCCCGGCTGCGACGGGGAGATCGAGGACGACGGCTTCTGCGACACCTGCGGGCGGGCCCCGGACGCGGGCGGCTCGTCCGGAGCGCCGGTGAGCGCGCCCGCGAGCGGTCCGGCGGCGGGTGCCGGCGGTCCGGCGACCGCAGCGGGTCCCGCGACGGGTGGACCGGCCACGGCAGCGGGACCCGCGACGGCTGGTCCCGCGACCGCTGGTCCCGCGACCGCGTCCGGCGGGCCCTCGACGG
>JAVXWR010000218.1:0-3102 GCA_032230725.1 Actinomycetota bacterium | reverse complement strand
TACAGCCCCCCGTACCTGTTCCGCGGCCGGCGCCCGACGCTCGCCGGCGCCCCCGACGGCGTGCAGTACGGCCAGGACTTCACCATCGACACCCCCGACGCCCCGGCCGTCGACGAGGTCGTCCTCGTGCGCTGCGGATCGGTGACCCACTCCAGCAACTTCAACCAACGACTCGTCGAGCTCACCATCACCGCCCGCACCGACCACACCCTGACCGCCACCGCACCCCCAGACGGCTACGTCGCCGCCCCCGGCATCTACCTACTTTTCCTGCTCAGTGAAGGCGTGCCCTCACTCGCCAGGTTCATCCAGGTCGCGCCCACCGCGCAGGACGGGTTCGTCCCCCTCGGTGCCGCCGAGACCCAGCACCTGGGCCTGCTCAACCGCTTCCGCACCACCGTCCCCCCTGTGCTCAACACCGAGCACTGGACCAGCTGGCCACCACCCCCACCACCTCCACCACCCCCCGACCTCGACCTCGACCACCCCCAGGAACAACCCCGCCTGCTCCCACGCGACGTTCCCCTCGACAAGGACTGACATCGCCCAGCGTCACCACTCAAGACCGCTGACGTAGAGCCGACTAATCGGCCTCAACAGCCGTAGATTCGATGTCGGGAACGCTTGCGAACGGTCTTCGCGGCTCCGCGACGGGTGACGGCGATATCAGGCTGGATCGAAGGCCCCGGGCTCAGTCGCTCGCGCGAGCCGAAGGACCCTTGGCTGCGCCACGTCTTCGCCGCGCTTCCAAGCTCGGCGTCAGCATGCGCGCGAGGCTCTGCGGCGCGGACTGATGGGACGGATCCTCACGACCCCGTCCGGGCGTAGGTCATGATCCGCTCCGGGCCCATGTCGGCCAGCCCCATCCGGTCGAGGCCCAGGCCCAGCGACAGGTAGTCGACCTGATTCACCACGCCGGCGAGGTGAATGAGCGCATTCATGGTGGGCGCCCTGACACCGGCGGCGGTGGCCAGCGCGGTCCAGGGCACCAGACCCCAGCCGACGTCCTCATGCAGGTAGCGGTGGTCCAGCGAGGGCGGGGCCTTGACCTCCCGGATCGGATCGCCCGCGCTCAGCGCAGCATGAGCACGGCCGAGGCGGGCGGCCTCCGGCGTCGTGAACCCGGCCCGGCAGAGGATGTCCACGAACGGCGCTGCGGGTAGACCCAGGCACCCAGCGATGGCCAGTCGTTCGGCGTCTACCGCATCCATGAACCGGCCGACGGCGGGTCCTGTCCCCTCTTGGTAGATGCAGAAGTCGCCCGCGGTCGCCTCGATCCAGCCCGCGTTGCCGATCATCTGCGCGGGGTGCATGACGGCGTTGATGTTCATCAGGTCGAGCTCGACGACCGTCGCTGCTCGGGAAAACCGACCGGGCAGGAGGCCGTCGATCCGCTCGTGGCACTCCGCGACCCGGCACCCAGGGAACGCCGCCAGCAGCGCTTCCGGTAGCCGGAACACGCCGACGCTTGCGGGTCCCGACATACGCGACCCGTGCGACGCCGTGGAGAGCTGACAGATCTGTGGTGCGCGCCGGCCAGAACGAGCGAACTCGGCAGCGACGTAGAGGGCGCCGCCACTGTGTCCGGGATCGAGCCATAGAAGTTGCTCGCTCGTGCACTCGGCGGTCAGCGCGGGCACGTAGTGGGGCAGGGCCGGGGTAGGGACGGTCAGCGCCACCACGCTGGCCCCGGCCAGCGCGTCGTGGACCGAGGTCGTCGTCGGCGGGAGCATGACGGACCCCCTCACCTCCCCGGTGACCGTGAGCGTTCCCGCCGCCCGCAGCGGAGCCAGCCGTGCCGTGGACCGCGTGCACAGGCGCACCTCGACGCCCCTCATGGCCAAGTCCGCAGCGAGCGCGCACCCGACGTTCCCGGCGCCGATGACCGCCACCACCTCATCCATGGCCCCACAGTGTCCGAGAGCGACGCCGCGATCCGGCCACGGTCCAGGAACGACTTTCATGCGCGCCCGCGCAGCGGCGGATGCACGCGGAGGACAGCGCCCCCCTGGGGCCCGGCCCCGGTCAGCGTGAGGTCATCGTTGACGACATCAGTGCAGCGATCGCAGCCTTGGCTTCCAGGTGGAGCACGACTCTGGGTCGTGTCACACGCGTCTCGACGATCGAGTCGACCGTCATATACTTGCTGATCAGGCAGCGTGGGCCCCGTGGGACTCGAACCCACAACCAGCGGATTAAAAGGATTCCGGTGCCCAGCGACCTACGCCTCTACCAGCAACTCAGTCCACGTCGGCGTCCTCTACAACCCCAGGACAGCGCACCTGCCGACCCCAGTTCGCACCACGACCCGCACCACGCGCGGCTTGCAGGCCCCACGCTCGCGCACGATTCGAGCTCGACGCCGGCGTGGTGTGGACGCGTTGGCGCGAGCTGGTCGGTGCCCGGGCTGCGGTGACCTGCCGCCCGCCGGGCGTCGGCGAACCCATCGAGCAACCTCGGGCACCTGACCAGCCGCAGCCGGCACGGCGATCACGGCGATCACGGCGGCGACCAGACTGTGTTCCCCCGCGCGTCGGCGCCGTAGCGCCGCAATGCCGCCGCTTCCTGCTTGTGGTCATGCCGCTCTAGCCAGGCGGCAAAGGCGCCTGGGGCGCCGGGGTCGCCGGCGGTGATGGCCTGCCGCCAGACCTGTTTGGACCGTCCCCGCTCTTACGGACACCGTCGTAGGCTGCCGCTGACCCCAGCGGGAGGGACGACGTGGCGACACGCCGACACTTCACACAGGAGTACAAGGACCAGGCAGTGAGCCTGGTGCTGGATTCGGGCCGCACGATCGCCGAGGTCGCCAAGAGCATCGGTGTGCATGAGATGACGTTGGGCAAGTGGGTCAAGAAGGCCCGCGACGCTGGGCGGGTGCCCGACACCGACCTGGGCGTCGATGAGCGCGCCGAGCTCGAAAGGCTTCGCGCCGAGAACGCGCGATTGAAGATGGAGCGTGACTTCGCAAAAAAAGTGGCTCTTCGATCTTGAGTGGGCACGGCCGGTGAGCCCGTTCGGCGCGTCGGCGCTGTGGGGGCCCGTGGCCGCCTGATTCTCGCTGTGTTCAGGAGCAGCGGGAGGAGGCCACGGGCCGTGGAGAAC
>JAVXWR010000212.1:0-9174 GCA_032230725.1 Actinomycetota bacterium | reverse complement strand
CGGCAGCGGCGCGAGATGGCCGAGCGGATGGCGCTCAACGCCCCGATCCAGGGCAGCGCCGCGGACATCGTCAAGGTGGCGATGCTCGGGGTGCACGCCGCGCTGCGCGAGGAGGGCCTGCGCAGCCGGATGCTGCTGCAGGTGCACGACGAGCTGGTGCTCGAGCTCGCGCCGGGGGAGCGGGAGCGGGTCACCGAGCTGGTCCGCCGCGAGATGGGGGCGGCGTTCGAGCTGGACGTCCCGCTGGAGGTCTCCGTCGGGTTCGGCCGCTCGTGGGACCAGGCGGCGCACTAACGAGGCCGGCACGTCCGGTCCCACAGCGGGCTGGTACGCACCGGTACCGAGAGGTAGGCTGGTACGTATGAGTACCGATGTGGATGCGCCTGTCGACGCCACCGGCGCGGGTCAGGGTGGCCGCGAGCCGGAGCACCTCGACGTCGTGATCGTCGGCGCGGGCCTGTCCGGCGTCGGCACCGCCTGCCACCTCGAGCGCGAGCAGCCCGGACGGTCGTACACGCTGCTCGAGGCGCGCGACGACCTCGGGGGCACCTGGAGCCTCTTCCGGTACCCGGGGATCCGCTCGGACTCCGACATGCACACCCTCGGCTTCCGGTTCCGGCCGTGGCCGGACACCGTGGCGCTGGCCGACGGCTCCTCGATCCTGGAGTACGTGCGGGAGACCGCGCAGGAGTACGGCGTCGACCGCCACATCCGCTACGGCACCCGGGTCACCCACGCCGCCTGGTCGAGCGAGGACCAGCGTTGGACGCTCACGATCTCGACGGCGACCGGCGAGCAGCATCTGACCTGCTCGTTCGTGCTGTGGTGCTCCGGCTACTACCGCTACGACCAGGGCTACACCCCGGAGCTGCCGGGGCTGGAGAACTACGGCGGCACCGTCGTGCACCCGCAGCACTGGGACCCGGAGCTGGACTACGCGGGCAAGCGGGTCGTCGTCGTCGGTTCCGGCGCCACCGCGGTCACCCTCGTGCCGGCTATGACCCAGGGGAAGGGCCGCGCCGCCCACGTCACCCAGCTGCAGCGCACCCCGAGCTACGTGCTCTCCATCGGGCGCACCGACCCGGTGGCGGAGTTCCTCAGCCGCTGGGTGCCGGCCCGGATCGCCGACCCGATCGTCCGCGCGAAGAACATCGCGCAGCTCATCACCCTGTACCAGATCTCCCGGCGGTTCCCGAACTTCGTGAAGGGCCTGCTGCGCAAGGGTGCGGTGGCCCAGCTCCCCGAGGGCTACGAGGTCGACACCCACTTCAACCCGCCGTACGACCCGTGGGACCAGCGGATGTGCATGGTGCCCGACGGCGACCTGTTCAAAGCCATCCGCCGCGGCGACGCCGACATCGTCACCGACCGGATCGAGACCTTCACCGAGACCGGCGTCCGGCTGTGCTCCGGCCGGGAGCTCGAGGCGGACATCGTGATCACGGCGACCGGCCTGAACCTGCAGATGTTCGGCGGGGCGGGCCTCGAGGTCGACGGCGAGCCGGTGCACCTGCCCGACACCATGGCCTACCGCGGCATGATGCTCTCCGGCGTGCCGAACCTGGTCTTCATGATCGGGTACACGAACGCCTCCTGGACGCTCAAGGTCGACCTGGTCGCCGAGTACTTCTGCCGGCTGCTGGGGTGGATGGACGCCCACGGGAAGGCCGTCGCCGTCCCGCAGCGCGACCCCGCGGTGGGGGAGCGCCCGCTCCTGGACTTCGACGCGGGCTACGTGCAGCGCTCCATCCACGAGCTGCCCAAGGGCGGCGACCGCGCACCCTGGACGCTCGCGATGAACTACGCGATCGACGCGGTCACGCTGCGCCGCGCCCGCATGGACGACGGCATGCGCTTCGAGCCCGCCCGCGCGCCGGTCCGGGCGTGAGCCCGGCCGCCGTCGGCGTCGTCGCACCGGGGGCGATGGGGATCGCGCTCGGGCGCTGCCTCGGCGCGGGCGGGCACCGGGTGCTCATGACGGCGGCCGGCCGCTCGGCCGCGACCGCGCGCCGCCTCGCCGACGCGGGGATCGAGGACGCCGGGTCGACCGACGCCGTCGTGGGCGCGGCGGCCGTCGTGGTCAGCGTCGTCCCACCCGCCCGGGCCCGCGCCGCGGCCGCCGAGATCGCCGCGAGCGCCCGGCGCACCGGGGCGCGCCCGCTGCTCGTCGAGGCGAACGCGGTCGCGCCGGCCACGGTGGCCGAGGTCGTCGGCGGCGCGGACCTTGACGTCGTCGACGCCGCGATCTCGGGCCCGCCGCCCCGCCCCGACGCCGAGCACCCCACGCGGATCTTCCTCGCCGGGCCCCGGGCGGCGGAGATCGCCGCGCTGGACGTGCCCGGCGTGCGCTGGATCGCGATCGACGGCGAGCTCGGCGCCGCCAGCGCCGCCAAGATGTGCACCGCATCGGTGCGCAAGGGCCACCAGGCCCTCCTCGCCCACGCCCTGCTGACCGCCGCCCACCACGGTGTCCTCGACACCGTGCTCGCGGACCTCCGGCTCGACTTCCCCCACGACGACGTCGGCGCCGCCGCCGCGGCCGCGACCAAGGCGTGGCGGTACGTCGACGAGATGGAGGAGATCGCGGCCACGCAGGCCGCGGTCGGGCTGACCCCCGACCTGTTCGCGGCGATGGCGACGGTCTACCGCCGCCTCGCGACGTCCGAGTGGGGCGCGCGGCGCCCGGAGGACGTGCCCGCCGGACTCACCTCGCCCGCGGGGCTCCGCCCGCGCCCCGACGACTCCTGACGGCGCCCCGGGCACCCGCGAGGTGTCGGCAAGGCCGGCGTGCACCGTTTTCGGGAAAACGACCGGAAAATGCTCCGAGTGGGTTCAGTTCGCACCCGGACGGCCCATCGGACGGCTCACCGCACCGCCATTGGACGCAACGACTGCGCCGCCGGGTCGTACCGACAGCTCCACCGTTCCGGACGTACCCCGGCATCCGAATACGGGCTTGACAGATGTCGTCACGCAGAATGGCGATCACTGGGCTCGTCGGTGTGGACGGGCGCGCAACCGTCCCTCGGACGGGGGTGTACGGTTCGCGCTCGGTCATTCCGGCGTGGGGGATTCCGCCGGTTCCGCGGTGGTTCCCGTGCGGTGTTCGCGTTCGGGGGAGAAACGATGAAGAGGACGGTGTGATCCACCGATGGTCCGGGTGCTCGACTACCTGCCACACGGCGATCTCGTCGACGACGAGCAGTGGGGGGCGCGCCACCGGTTCCTCCTCTGGGTGACCGCCTCGCTGTGCCCCGCACTGGCGATCTTCGGGTTCGCGGTGGGTGACGGGCCCGTGCTGACCCTCGGGGTCGCGCTGATCCCGGCCATCACGGCATTCGGCGGCTGGCTCGCGCGCGGCCACCGGACCACGGGGTCGCTGTTCGTCACCGCGGGGCTGTCGGCGTCCAGCGCCGGGCTGGTGATCCTCTCCGGTGGCTACATCGAGGCGCACTTCTCGTTCTTCGTGATCATCGGCTTCCTCGCGCTGTACCAGAACTGGGTGCCGTTCGTCTTCAACATCGCGTTCACGACGCTGAGCCACGGCCTCGGATCGGCGCTCGTGCCGACCCTGATGTTCAACCACCACATGGGCCAGATGGACCCCTGGTTGTGGTCGGTCATCCACGGCATCGCCGTGCTCCTCGCGTGCATCGGTGTGTCGATCTTCTGCCGCATCACCGAGGACGAGCAGCGCAAGCGGGCCGAGCTGGCCAAGGAGCTGGCCAACGCCGAGATCAAGCAGCAGGAGTTCACCTCGGAACTGCTGCTGAACCTGGCCCGCCGCAACCAGAGCATGTTCCACCGCCAGCTCGACATCATCAACGATCTCGAGGAGCGCGAGCGCGACCCCGACGCCCTCGCCGAGCTCTTCCGCCTCGACCACCTCGCCACGCGGGTGCGCCGCAACGCCGAGAGCCTCCTGGTGCTCTCCGGCGAGCAGCCGGCGCGTGTGTGGTCGGCACCGGTGCCGCTGCGCGACGTGGTCCGCGCCGGCATCGCCGAGACCGAGGACCTGGACCGGGTCGCGTTCACCGTCGACGAGCGCCCGCGGGTGATCGGCAGCGCGGTGGCCGACGTGACGCACATGATCGCGGAGCTGACCGAGAACGCGGTGCGCTTCTCGCCGCCCACGACCACGGTCAACATCAAGAGCCGCGTGTACCACCGGGCCCCGGGCGCCCACCTCGTGATCATCGAGGACATCGGCGTCGGGATGCCCTACGAGGAGCTCGGTGCCGCCAACCGGATGCTGGCCGGCCCGCAGGAGGTCGACGTCTCGGTCTCCCGACGGCTCGGCTTCCACGTCGTGTCCCGCCTCGCCTCGCGCCACGGCATCGAGGTGTCGCTGACCCCGACGCCGGGCTGCGGCCTCACCGCGGTCATCGTGCTGCCGGCGGCGCTGTTCGCGGACCCCACCGCGCCCGCTGCGGCCCCGGCGCCGGCGCTCGCCGGCACGCAGCACGACGTGGTCCCGTGGCCCCGCGGGAACGACCAGCCCGTCACCGCGGGGCACGCCTCCGACGGCCGCCACTCCTGGCCCGGGCGCTCGCCGGCCGACGTGGTGCCCGGCCCGGCGACGGGGACCGAGGAGCGGGCCGTCGTCATCGACCAGGTGGTCCCGGAGACCGTCTCCCGGGACGGCGCGTTGTCGGGCCACCGCGCGGCCCCGGAGCCGTCGGCGGTCCGCCCGGGCGCCCACACCGCTCCCCGCCGGTCCCAGGGCCTCATCCACCCGACCGTCGTGCCGTCCGCGGTGGACGGGGCGCCCTCGGCGAGGGCGTCGAGCTCCGACATACGTGGTGAGGGGGGCGCGCCCGCCCCGCGCAGCCCCCACGACTCGGAGCGACCGGTGCTGAAGCGCCGCGTCCCGCAGACGCACCTCGCGCCCCAGCTCACCCGCCGTCGCCCGAGCCCCACCGCCGCCGACGCGTACGCGGGCCCCGACCAGAGCCGCAACGGCAACGGCCACGGCGGCAACGGCCACGCCTGGGGCAACGGCAACGGCCACGCCGGGGGCAACGGCAACGGCCACGCCGGGGGCAACGGCAACGGCCACGCCGGGGGCAACGGCAACGGCAACGGCAACGGCCACGCCGGCGGCAACGGCCACGGCCACGCCGGCGGCAACGGCCACGGCCACGCCGGCGGCAACGGCCACGGCCACGCCGGCGGCAACGGTGGCGGCCACCCCGACAGCCGCGCCGGCAGCCGCCCCGGCGACGACCACGCCGGTCCGGCCCCGTCGGGAGCGCTGAGCGCACTGTCCCAGTACCAGGCGAGCCGCCGGGCCGCCCGCGACGCCCTGTCCGAGGACCCCGCCCGCGCCGATCCGGGTGCCGCCCTCGGCGCCGACACCGACATCCACGACGGAGGACGCTCGTGACCGCTCCGACCGGAGCCCTCGACTGGCTGCTCTCCGACTTCGCCTCCGAGACGCCGGGCGTGCGCCATGTCCTGGTGGTCTCCGCCGACGGCCTGCGCCTGGCGGTCAGCAGTGGCGTCGAGCCGGAGCTCGCCGACCAGCTGTGCGCCGCGACCTCCGGGCTGGTGAGCCTGGCCCGCGGCACCGCGACGCTGCTCGAGGCGGAGCCGGTGACCCAGACCATCGTCGAGATGGCGGGCTGCTACCTGTTCGCCACCTCGATCAGCCTGGGGTCCACGCTCGCCGTGCTGACCGACCGCACCGCCGACATGGGGCTGGTCGGGTACGAGATGACCATGTTGGCCGCCCGGGTCGGCCACGCCCTCACGCCGAGCTCCCGGGTACAGGTCGAGGGATGACCGTGGACCGACGTCCCGGTCCGCCTCCGCAGGACGGCGGGCGCGTGGTGCCCAACTACGCGTTCACCGCCGGCCGTACCCGCTCCACCCGGATCGACATGCCGATGGAAGCGCTGGTGACGGCCACCGAGCTCGGCCTCGCCAAGCGCTCCGGGCTGGCGCCCGAGCACCGCTCGATCATCGAGGCGGCCGTGGAGCCGCTGTCGCTGGCCGAGATCGGGAGCCTGCTCGGCGTGCCCGTCGGCGTGGCCCGTGTGCTGGTCAGCGACCTCGCCGCCGACGACCACCTCGCCGTCCACCTCCCGCTCGTCGGACCGGACGGCCGACCCCGACGCGAACTCCTGGAGAGGCTGCTCGATGGACTACGCGCCCGCTGAGCGCGCGCCCGCCCCCGCGACCCGTGAGGGGCTGCTCCCGCTCAAGATCCTGATCGCGGGCGGCTTCGGCGTGGGCAAGACGACCCTGGTGCGCTCGTTGTCGGAGGTCCCGCCGCTGTCGACCGAGCAGGAGATGACGAGCCTGTCCGACGGCGTCGACGACGCGAGCATCGTGCCCGACAAGACGACGACGACCGTCGCCATGGACTTCGGGCGCATCACCGTCGACGACAAGCTCGTGCTCTACCTGTTCGGCACGCCGGGCCAGTCCCGGTTCTGGTTCATGTGGGACGAGCTGGCCCGTGGTGCGGTGGGCGCGGTGATCCTGGTCGACCTCCGCCGCATCGACGACTGCTTCGCCGCCATCGACTACTTCGAGAACCGCGGCGTGCCCTTCGTCATCGCCGTCAACGACTTCCCGGGCACCGCCGGCTTCGACGACGAGACGGTGCGCGACGCGCTGGCGCTGCCGCCCGGCTCGCCGCTGGTCCGGGTCGACGCCCGCGACGACGGGTCGTGCACCTCGGCGCTGGTGACCCTCGTGGAGCACGCCCTGTCCCGCAGCGGCTGAGACTCCCGGCCCGCCCCGCCTACCGGAGACCCGACGCGGGCCGGACCTCCCACAGCGTCCACAGCGGCGCGTAGCCGACGCGCGGCCAGAACACCGAGGACAACGGGTTCGGTGGGTTGTAGTAGAGGTACGTGCCGCGCACCGGCGCGCCGCGGTGTCCCGACTCGAGCGCCCCGAGCGCCGTCGCCACCAGGTGCGCGCCCACCCCGCGGCTGCGCTCGGAGGCGGTGACCGAGACGCAGTTGACGTAGCCCCACACCCCGGACGGGAGCAGGTTCCCCAACCAGGCCCCCGGCCCGGCGTCCGCGTGGCCGCACTCGATCATTCCGACGACGCCGCCGTCGCGCTCCGCCAGCCACGTCGGCTCCCCGCGTCCCAGCCGGTCGCGGATCACGGTGCGCTTCACCGTCTCGGCATCGGGGCGCGCGAGCGAGCCGCCGACCTGGCTGGAGTAGGCGAGCTCCTCGACGGCGAGGCGCACGCAGGCCTCGAGGTCGGCCGGCTCGGCCCGGCGCACCCGCAGCGTCGGGTCCGCGGGCGGCGCCCGCACGGGGGCGGGGGCGCGCACCGCCAGCACCGCGAGCGGGACCAGCCCGTGGTCGAGGAAGACGCGGGTCGCGACGACGTCGCGGCTGGGCCACGTGACCACGGCCGCCGAGTCCTCCTCGCGCAGCACGGCGGGCAGCACCTGCCCCCGCCAGGCCGCCACCAGTGCGTGGAGCGGTGCGTGGCCGGCGGCGCCGATCACCGGGTGGAGCTCCGTCACCTGCGCGGCCGACCACAGCAGTGACCCGCTGCCCTCGGGCCACACGTGGTGGGTGACGACGCCGGCGACGCGCTCGGGTGGGATCCCGACGACGACGACGTCGCCCGGCGGGGGCGCCGCGGCGCGCGGCAGGCGCGCGTCGAGGGCCGCGAACCGGTGTCGCTGGACCTCGAGCAGGTCGGCGAGCACCTGCGCGGGGGACTCCGGGAGCGCGGCGCGCGGCCCGCCGGTCACGGCCGGCGCCCGGGCCGGCGGCACCGGAAGATCGCGGTGCCGGGGAACAGGGCCCCGCGCAGCGGCGACCACTGGCCCCACACCGCGTCGAGGTCCTCGGGCCACTCCGGCTCGACGACGCCCTCGAGGACCAGGCCCGCCGCGACCACGTCGGCGATCCGGTCGCCGAGCGTGCGGTGGTGCTCGACGTAGACGATGCGGCCGTCGTCGTCGGCCTCGGCGTAGGGGGTGCGGTCGAAGTAGGACTGGGTGACGCATAGGCCGTCCTCGCCCGGGTCGTCCGGGAAGATCCAGCGCATCGGGTGGTTCACCGCGAACACCCACCGTCCGCCGGGTCGCAGGACCCGGGCGACCTCGGCCATGAGGGCGGCGGTGTCGGCGACGAAGGGCACCGCACCGAACGCGGAGCAGGCGAGGTCGAAGGCGGCGTCGGGGAAGGGCAGGTGCGAGGCGTCGGCCTGGACGAGCGGGACCCTGACCCCGGAGCGTGCGTCGGCGGCCCGGGCCTGGCGCAGCATCCCGGCCGAGAGGTCGATCCCCACGGCGTCGGCCCCGCGGTCGACCAGCCATCGCGTGCACGACGCGGCGCCGCACCCGACCTCGAGCACCCGGGCCCCGACGAGGGCCGACGGTGGACCGAGCAGCATCGCGTCGGCCTCGCGCAGCCGTTCCGGGCACCAGACGAAGTCGACGTCGCCGAGGAACGCGCCGTGCTCGGCCTGGTAGCCGGGGGCCTCGTCGTCCCACCAGGCGCGGCTCGCGGCCACCGACTCCGAGGCACTGACCGACCGGGCGACTGTGCCGGGTATGCCCACCGACGCTCCCGGCCCTGGTGGGGGCATCGCGGAGCCGGCGCTCATGGGGGCATCCTGGCACGGCCCCGAGACCGGTCCGTCACCTGCCGAGATCGCCGGGACACGCGACTCGTGCCCCGTTTGCCGGACGATCGACACGGTGGATACGATGGAGGTCCACGTCAGTGGTCTCGCCCTGTCCGGATCCGCACCGTCGGGTTCTCTCCGGCTGGGTAGCGATCCCCTCGGTCCCCCCGGGTGCCGATCAGCGTCAGGACGACGTCCGCCCTCGTGGGAACAGCCCACCCGACCGAGACCTGCCCATCCCGGAGCCGTCCCCTATATGTCCATCGACACCCACACCGCCCCGAACACGACCAGCCCTCAGGTGGCTGTGAACGACATCGGGTCGGAAGAGGACTTCCTCGCCGCCATCGACAAGACGATCAAGTACTTCAACGATGGTGACATCGTCGAAGGCACGATCGTCAAGGTCGACCGGGACGAAGTCCTGCTCGACATCGGCTACAAGACCGAGGGGGTCATCCCCTCGCGCGAGCTGTCCATCAAGCACGATGTCGACCCCCACGAGGTCGTCGCCGTCGGCGACGAGGTCGAGGCCCTCGTCCTCCAGAAGGAGGACAAGGA
>JAVXWR010000205.1:0-4431 GCA_032230725.1 Actinomycetota bacterium | reverse complement strand
TCACCTCGCCGACGAGGGCCTTCACGGCCTCGTTCCCAGGGGTGACGAGAGCTGGGTTTGCTACGAACCATCCGGTTCGGCGTGCCGATACGCCGCGCGCTCGGGCGTGCTCCGGAGCGACGATCGGTGATCCGGGACGGTGCTGACCCGCAGCTAGGATGAGGGTCGCAACGGGACGGGAGGCTGGTCATGAGCACCGACTCCGGCAGGCCGTCGAACTCGCACCGATCCCGAACTCGCCCGACAGCTCGATGCGGCCAGGACCAGCGGGAACACGGTTCAGGCCGTGGTGAAGCTGCAGCGACGACCGGGGACTGCGCCCGACCCGGCCACGGTCGAGTCGCAGACCCAGCGGGCTGTCGAGCGGGCGACCGAGGCCAGCGGGCTAGCCCCGTTCGACGTGCACGTCATGGGACGGATGGCCGTCGCGTACGTCTCGGGTCCGGAGTCGTTCGTCCGCGAGCTGGTCGAGCAGCCCGAGGTCGACACGGCCGTGGCGAACGAGCCGGGCGGAGGCTGACTCTCCGATGAAAGCGTCGCGAAAGGCACGCCCGGTCCTCTGAGCCTGTCATCGAGGGGGGCGAGGGGGATCGGTGAACGGGTCGAGGGTCCGGCGGCCGGTGGGGACCGGCCACGGCGGAAGCAGCCGCCGGACGCTCGCTCGACCTCCGCGGAGCCCTCGCTGACGTGTGAAGACTCCGTGACTGCTCGATCAGGCGGGCGTGGTCGACGCCCCTCGGGAGCGTGCGCGTCCGTTGGCAGATCGTCGTAGTTGCTGTGGCAGGCCGAGGTCCGCGGCCGTGGCGTAGGCGGCCAGGACCCGTCGGCTGTCGCCTGAAGGCTCGAGAGTCGGCGTCTGGCCGGGTTCGATCGTGCCGAGGATTCGCTGGAAGAATTCGACGTTGGTCCACGACAGCGCCTCGGGGTCGCGCAGGAGACCGGCCGCGGCAGCGGTGAAGTGCCCGTGCCCGTTGCTCTCGAGGGCCACCTGGAAGTCTCGACACGCCGAGAACGAGACGTGGGTCAAGGGGCTGATCGCGGACCCTCCGCCCAGCCCGCTGTTGCGGGGGTCCTCGCGGAACCTGCGGTGCTGCTGGTCGAGCTCCGCGGAGCGCGGCAGGAAGCGCGCGGTCGCGCCCGTCGTCCCGAGTCGCGGCTGCTCGACGCGGAGGAGCCGCGTATTGGTCTCGGAGAAGCAGCAGTCCATGAAGCACGTCAGGTTCGCGCCGGTCGGGATCGTCGCGAAGATGCTCCTGAGATCGTCGTCGATGATGAAGGCGCCGGTTCCGAAGTCCACCGGCACGAGGGCCTCGTCGAGGTGGTCCCTCATCTCGTCGCCGTCGGTGTCAGCAACCTGGGTCCCGTGCCCGGAGTATTGGACGACCCCGACGTCCCCGGCTTCGGTTGAGCTGACGATCTTCTGGATCTCCTTGAGCATGTTGTCCCGCGTCGCGTCCCGGTCCAGGAGCATCGTCACGCCGAAACCGAGCCCGCGCAGGACCTCCGCCCATTCCTCGGCGTCCGCGACGCAGCCGCTGAGGGCGTTCGGCGCCGGATAGTCGTTGATGCCGATGCAGAGCGCTTGTCTGCCGGGCCCGCTGCGGCGCGGCGAGGGACGCTCTTCCGGGCGATCGTCGGCAGACAGGCGGCGCGCACCCGGGTAAGGGGCCGTCGGTTCAGAGACACCACGGATGTGCCGTACCAGGCTGTCCATGGTGGCGGCATCGTTGTCGAACCCGCCGTGGGACGTCGAGGCCGAGTCGGGCCCGACGGACCAGACGATTTTCGCCTCGTCGGGCGCCCGGTCGTCGCGGAAGAACTCCCGCGTCGCGGGATCGGTCGTCACCGAATCCTCGAGTCCGAGGATCGGCGTCCCGGGCTCGGGCTCGAGCGCGTGGTGGATGAGGTAGAGGAGCGACTTGTGGTAGAAGTCCACGCCCCCTGCCTGGCAGACGTCGGCCCGCTCGTACTCGCGGTGCATCGTGTACATCCGCACCGACTCGACGTGGTCGCCCACCAGCGGCATCAACCCCTGCGCGAATCCGTCGACGGTGATGGCCGGCGCGAGCAGGGACAGCGTCCGGAACGCGGGGACCCCGAGACTCCTCGTCCGGGTGAGGAAGAAGCGGTGGAAGATCGCCCCGGCACTGTGTCCCACGGCGTGCAGCCTGAGCGCGGGCTGCCCGTCGCAGAGCTCCTTCAGTAGAGTCGCCGCTCTGGTGGCGCCGCCGTCCTCACGCGAGGCGTTCTCGGCGCTCGTCTTCATCGCCGTCCACACCTTCGGTCCGCCGAGGGTTCGGGCGGTCGCCTCCACCAACGGGTCGGTCGTCCAGTCGAAAAGGTCCCGCGTCGCCGCCCGGGCCTCCTCCTGCCGGCCGAGGAGCGCGCCGAGCGCGTCCATCAGTCCGCTCTCCCAGACGAAGAAGATCGGGTAGACACCGTTGGCCTTCCACCAACGGAGCTGGTCGACGGCGATGCCCAGGCCCGACGATTCTCCGACCAGTCCACCGTGTGCCCAGAAGACGACGGCGGGCGAGTCGGCGGTCGCGAGCCACGCCGGGAGGTGCGTCCGGAAAATGTCGACGACGTCCGCGTCGCTGGTGGCGAACGAGCCGCCCGAGGAGAGGCGGCCCTGGTTCAGATCGATGACGTGAGGCCGGAGCTCGGCCATGACTTCAGGCGGCAGCGTCGACACCGTGTCCCCCGGACGATGAGCAATGAGTTGTCAAAGTCGAGTGAACCACGTCACAAAGTCCTCGCGGTTGCGCTGCTCGGGTGGGCTGCCGTGGTGAACGCGTGACTCGCGCCCGACGCGACGCCGACGTCACCGACGCAGGAGTGGACGTCGTACCACCGCACCACGTGGGTGGTACGTTGCCCATGTGAGTGGGACGCACGCCGTGACCATGGGAGACCGTGGGAGGTTGGTGGTGCCCGCCGAGGTCCGAGAGCGGTACGGCTTCGGGCCGGGCGTCGCGCTGGTCCTCGTGGAGACCCCGACCGGGCTCGTGGTCACGACCCGGGAGCGCGCGCGGGAGCTGGTGCGCCGGCAGCTGCGTGGGACGAGCCTCGTCGAGGAACTGGTTGCCGAACGTCGGCGCGACGCCACCGAGGACGCTCGGTGAACCTGTTCGACTCCTCGGCGTTGTTGTGCTTCCTGCAGGGCGAGGAGGGTGCTGACGCGGTGGAGTCCGCCCTCGAGGACGGCGGTCGCTGCAGCGCCGTCAACTGGTCGGAGGCTGCGCAGAAGGTGCACGCCCGCTCCGGGGACTGGGATCTCGCCCGTGGTGTCCTGCAGAGCTACGGGGTCATGGTGGAGCCCGTGACGCAGCGCGACGCCGAGCTCGCCGCGACCCTCTGGCGCGCCGGCAGCGGCTTGTCGCTGGCCGACCGGGTGTGCCTGGCGACGGCGGAGCGTCTCGATGCGGTCGTCCATACCGCGGACTCGGCCTGGGGGGCCGCCGGGCGCATCCGTCAGGTGCGCTGACCCGCGGCGAACAGCGCCTGGCCAGCGGCTCGTGAGGCGAGCGACGCTGCGTCCCGCTCGGAGGAGGTCCGGAGGTGGTCGGACGCGCGGTGCTGGGCGTCCTCGCGGACCAGTGTCTTCTGGTCCGGTGACGCGTGCCCGAGGAACATCGCGGTCTCCGCATCGACCAGGTCGTCGGTCTCCTGGCTCGGCGCGGTCGGCGGGGAGGACACCACGGGCCGACGTGTGCGTGCGGCTCGGGCCCGGACGTAGGGGTTGTCGGCCGCGAGCCCGCCGCTGACCCGACCGTAGGTGCCGCTCAGGAGAAGCACGGCCCCGACGGCCAGGCTGAACACCACGTTGGGCCACCGGAACGCGAGCAGGTTCATCGAGGTCCCCAGCACGGTGAGGTTGAGCAGACCCGAGGCCAGGAACAGCGCGCCGACCGCGGCCATGGTGGTCGAGGCGACCGGCCCGCCTCGCAGGGCCGCCGCGACCAGCACCGCGCCGACCACGATGGAGATGACCGAGAGGAGCCCGTTCGTTCCCAGACCGGCCATCTCCGCGCCGGTGGTGGACACGAAGGGCAGGCCGAGGGCGACACCCAGGGCGCCGAAGGCGACGAGAGCGGCACCGAAGGCCGCGGCGCCCCATCGGTAGAACCTGCTCAAGGGCAGTTCCGGCGTCAGGTACTGGTCCATCTTCATGACGGTGACCGCGATTCTGGCCGAGCATGTGTGTGGGCACGTCGCACGACGGGCCTCGCTTCGGCAGTGCGAACAGTACGCCGCTGAACGCCGCCGGTCGGCAATGTGTACTCGATCCGCCTGAGATCAGTCGTGGTCCCGTAGTGCGGCGAGGAAGGCGCGGAGATCGTCGGGGCCCTCCAGGGCGATGGCGTGTACGCGGGTGAGGTCGAGGCTCGCGTAGGCATGCACCAGGAGGTTCCGGAAGGCGGCCGGCCG
>JAVXWR010000147.1:0-2559 GCA_032230725.1 Actinomycetota bacterium | reverse complement strand
GAGGAGCGCGGCGTGGCGATGGGCATCCGCCAGACCGCGCAGCCGCTCGGCGTCGCCGTCGCCGCCCTGGCCCTGCCGGTGCTCGCCGGCGGCGAGGGCCCGTTCGTCGCGCTGGGCTGGACCGGTCTCGCGTGCCTGGTCGCGGCGGCGCTCGTCGTGCTCGTCGCCCAGGACGCCCCGCGGCGCCCGGCCGCGGCGCACGAACCGACCGGCAACCCCTACCGCACGCCGACCCTCTACCGCCTCCACGCGGCGTCGGCGCTGCTCGTGCTCCCGCAGTTCGCGATCTCGGCGTTCGCGCTGGAGTACCTGGTGCGCGAGCAGCACTGGTCGGCCGGGGTCGCCGGGGTGTTCGTCGGGGTCGCGCAGCTCCTCGGGGCGGCCGGCCGGATCGCGACCGGCTGGTGGTCGGACCGGGTCGGCTCCCGGCTGCGCCCGATGCGCCAGCTCGCGGTGGGCTCGGTGCTGGTGATGCTCGGGTTCGCGCTCGGGTCGGCGTGGGTGCCGGTGATCGCGGTCGCGGCGATCGTGGTCGGCGCGATCGTGACGGTGGCCGACAACGGGCTCGCCTTCACCTCCACCGCCGAGATCGCCGGACAGGCGTGGTCGGGACGGGCCCTCGGCATCCAGAACACCACCCAGAACGTCGTCGCCTCGGCCGCGCCACCGGTGCTGGGAGCGCTGATCGGCGGGACGAGCTACGCGATCGGCTTCACCGCCGCGGCCCTGGCCCCGCTGCTGGCGATCGCCGTGGTGCCGGTCGGCGCCGAGGCCCGGGCGCACCTACACGAGGAACCGGAACGCCGGTGAGCCCGGCTCGAGCGCCTCGATCTGCAGCGGCGAGCGCGCCATCCGCTCGAGCAGCGGCTCGTAGTCATCGCGGGTCCCGATCTCGACGCCGACGAGCGCCGGCCCCGACTCCCGGTTGTCGCGCTTGACGTACTCGAAGCGGGTGACGTCGTCGTCCGGCCCGAGGACCTCGTCCAGGAAGCGGCGCAGCGCCCCGGGCTCCTGCGGGAACTCGACGAGGAAGTAGTGCTTGAGGCCCTGGAAGCGCAGTGAGCGCTCGATGACCTCGGCGTAGCGGGACACGTCGTTGTTGCCGCCGGAGAGGATCGCGACGACGGTCTCGCCCGGCGTGAGGTCGAGCTCGGGCCCGTCCGCGCGCAGCGCCGCTCCCGCCAGGGCGCCCGCGGGCTCGGCGATGATGCCCTCGGTCTGGTAGAGCGCGAGCATCTCGGTGCAGACCAGGCCCTCGTCCACGGCGATCAGCTGGGCCCCGGAGCGGCGGATCATCGGGAAGGTCACTGCCCCGGCCTTGCGGACGGCCGCGCCGTCGACGAACCGGTCGAATCCGTCCTCGTCGAGGACCACCGGGCTGCCCGCGTGCAGCGCGGCCGCGACGTTGCGCGCTCCCGCCGGCTCGACCCCGATCACCCGGGTCCGCGGGTGGGCCGACGCCAGCCACGTCGCGGTACCGGCGAGCAGCCCGCCGCCGCCCACCGGCACGACGACGACGTCGGGCGCGTGCCCGAGCTGCTCGACGACCTCCGCGATGACCGTGGCCTGGCCGGCGACGGTACGGCTGTCGTCGAAGGCCGGCACCAGCGTCGCGCCGGTCTCCCCGGCGAACGCGGTGGCCGCCGCGGAGGCCTCGTCGTAGGTGTCGCCCTGCACCACGAGGTCGACCATGTCGCCGCCCAGCGCCGCGATCCGCTCGCGCTTCTGCCGGGGCGTCGTGCTCGGGATGAGGACGCGCCCGGGCACCCGGTGGGCCTGGCACGCGAACGCGAAGCCCTGGGCGTGGTTGCCCGCCGAGGCGCAGACGACGCCGGCCGCGCGGGCCTCGTCGTCGAGCTGGGAGATGAGGTTGTAGGCGCCGCGCAGCTTGTAGGAGCGCCCCACCTGCAGGTCCTCGCGCTTGAGCCACACGTCCGCGCCCGAGGCGGCCGACAGCCGTGGGTTCTCCTGCAGCGGCGTGAGCTCCGCGACGCCGGAGAGACGCTCCGCGGCCTCGAGCACCTGCTTCTCGAACGCCGTCCCGTCCCCGCCCGCCATCGCTTTCGCTCCCTGCTCGTGTGGCCCGAACGGCCCATGGTAGGTCGGGGTGGTCCCGGGTCGGGGCGGCAGCCCGGTGGTCGACCCGGCCGCGGGGGCACCCCGCCGTGCCGACGAGAAGCACACCACGCAGGCCCGACGCCGCCACGGCCTGCCCTGTGTGCCCCTGATGATGGGCTGGTGCGTCGAGGGCCCGGCACGTCTCGTCGACGGGCACACCACGCAGGTCCGACGCCGCCACGGCCTGCCCTGTGTGCCCCTGATCATCGAGGAGATCGAGGAGGACCGATGATTCGGCGGTCGGCGGACCACGACGCCCGACGTCGCCCGGCGAGGCCGTCCGGGCAGCCGGATATCGTGGTGATCGACGTGATGGGCGAGTGATGGAAGGACGCAGGGAGCGATGACCGAGACGATCGAGTTCCAGGCCGAGGCCCGTCAGCTGCTGCAGCTGATGATCCACTCGATCTACTCCGACAAGGACGTGTTCCTGCGGGAGCT
>JAVXWR010000112.1:0-12699 GCA_032230725.1 Actinomycetota bacterium | reverse complement strand
ACCACCGCCCGCAGCACGCCGCCGCATCGGCCGCCGCGCCCCAGCCCGCCGTCGTGTCGGCGGGGGCCGGGAACGGCAACGGTTCGGGCAACGGTTCCGGCCACGGCAACGGACATGGCAACGGCGGGCCCCGGCCGCCGCGGCAGCCCGCGCCCGTCGCGGCGGGCCCCGCCGGGTACGACGACGGCGGCTTCGTCACCGGCCGCGTCACGAGCCCCGACGGCCGCCCGGTCGGCGCGACCCTCACCGCGACGGACCAGAGTGGGCGCCAGCTCGGCCGCGCCCGGACCGACGCCGAGGGCGCGTTCACGCTGCCCGCCCGCCCGGGCTCCGCGCTGCTCATCTGCTCGGCGCCCGGCCACCGTCCGCGCGCCGAGACGGTGACGATCGGCGCGGGCGGTGTGCGCCACGACGTCGTGCTGGAGCCGTCGGAGCGCTCGGCGCGGACGCCGGTGGCCGGAAGCTGATCCGAGTGCCACGCAGGGGCCTCGACTCCTTGATCAACGGCCCTGAGTGGCTGCCATGCGTGGCATCACACCGCCACTCAGGGCTGGTGATCATGGGCGCCAGCGGCCCTGCCGTGACGGGGACCACTCGGGACGACCCGGCGCCCGCGTCGCGGGCGCAGACTCGACGGTGATGAGCGAGCTCCTGTCTCCCGCGGCCCGACCGTCCACCGGCCTCCCGGTGCTCGACCTCCGTCGGCTGGACGGCCCGGACCGTCGGACGTTCCTCGACGAGCTGCGGCGCGCGGCCCGCGACCTCGGGTTCTTCGTCGTCACCGGGCACGGCGTCGACCCGGCGCTGGAGGGATCCCTGGACGAGGGCGTCCGGCGCTTCTTCGCGCTGCCGATCGCCGAGCGGCGGGCCATCGAGAACACCGGCTCGCCGCACTTCCGCGGGTACAGCCGCGTCGGGACCGAGCAGACCGCCGGGGCCGCCGACCAGCGCGAGCAGATCGACGTCGGGCCCGAGCGTGAGCCGCTCCCCCGCGGGGACGGCGACCCTGCCTGGACCGGGCTCGTCGGGCCCAACCGGTGGCCCTCGGCGCTGCCCGGCCTCCGGACGGCGGTGCTCGCCTGGCAGGCCCAGGCGCTGCGGGTCAGCCGCGAGATCCTCCGGGCCCTCGCCGAGTCGCTGGGCCAGGCGCCGGACCACTTCGACCGCTGGTTCGACGACGAGTCACACCTGCACCTCAAGATCATCCACTACCCGGGCGGGACGGCCACCCGACAGGGCGTCGGCGCACACAAGGACTACGGCTTCCTCGCGCTGCTGCACCAGGACACCGTCGGCGGGCTCGCGGTGCAGCTCCCCGACGCCCCCGACGGGACGCCCGGCGGGTGGATCGACGCCACGCCGGTTCCCGGCGGGTACGTCGTGAACATCGGCGAGATGCTCGAGATCGCGACCCGCGGCTACCTCACCGCCACCCGCCACCGCGTGACGAGCCCGGCGGCCGGCGTCGACCGCTACTCCGTGGCGTTCTTCCTCGGCCCGCGCCTGGACGCGGTCGTCGAGCCCGTGACGCTGCCGGCACCCCTGGTGGCCGAGCTGGGCGACGGCTTCGACCCCGACGCCTTCGACCCGGCCCACGACCCCGACAACCCGCTGCACGCCGCGTACGGCGACAACGCGGTCCGCGGCTGGGTGCGCTCCCACCCGGACGTCGCGCAACGCTGGGGCTGGACGTAGGGGGGTGCGCTCCCGCGCTCCCGTGGCGTCGGTCACCGGCGGGGTGCGCGGAGCGCCCTAACCTCCCCACCCATGAGCGAACTGGTGCACCTCGACGTCGAGGCCGGCCGCGCGACGATCACCCTCGACTCGCCGGCGAACCGCAACGCGCTGTCCGCCCAGCTACGCCGGGAGCTGCGCGAGCACCTCGACGCCGCGCTTGCCGACGACGCCGTCCGGGTCGTCGTCCTCACCCATGCCGGGCCGGTGTTCTGCTCGGGGATGGATCTACGGGAGTCGCGCGGGGCGGGCGCCGGGGACCAGGGCGTGCACGAGTTCCCCGGCATCCTGACGACGCTGTGGCACTCGCCGAAGCCGGTGATCGCCCGGCTCGCCGGCCCGGCCCGCGCGGGCGGGGTCGGCCTCGTCGCCGCGTGCGACATCGCGATCGCCGCCCGGGCAGGCGGGGATGTGAAGGGCGCCACGTTCGCGTTCAGCGAGGTCCGCATCGGCGTCGTGCCCGCCGTCATCTCGGTGCCCGTGGTACCGCGCCTCCTCCCCCGCGCCGCCGAGGAGCTGATGCTCACCGGCGAGACCTTCGACGCGGACCGGGCCGCCGCGATCGGCCTGCTCAACCGGGCCGTCGAGCCGGCGGCTCTCGACACCGAGGTCACCCGCTACACCGACATGCTCGCCCGCGGCGGCCCGCGCGCCCTCGCCGCGACGAAGGCGATGCTGCGGCGCACCCCGGCCCGGGACATGGCCGACGACTTCGACGCGATGCTGCGCCTCTCGGCCGAGTTCTTCGCCTCCGAGGAGGGCCAGGAGGGGATGACGGCGTTCGCCGAGAAGCGCTCCCCCAGGTGGGCGCCGGACTCCTGAGCGGTCCGGGCAAGTTTCTCGGTCGCGCCCCTCAAGCCTGATCGGGCGTCCGCCGATGGAGTGGTTGTGTTCCCGCTCATGGACCGTCAGTCGTTCGCCCGGCCGGACGCCCCGACACCCTCGGGGCACGGCGTCACCCGAGGGAGCGTCGCCGCCGGGTCGGCGACGGCGGCCCCGCCGGCCGTCCCGGCCGCGCGCTCCCCGCACGCGGAGCAGCCGGTGGCCGGCGTGCTCTTCACCCCCGCCAACGGGCTCAACGTCGTCGGCGAGCACCTCTCGGTGCTGCTGGTCGACGCCGAGCCGGCGCGGCGCGAGGTCGTCGCGCACTCACTGGTGACCGCAGGGGCCGGTCAGGTCCTCGAGGTCGGCTCGTCGGACGAGGCGCGGGCGCGGGTGCGCGTCGGCCCGCCCTGCGAGCTCGCCGTCGTCGACCTCAACCTCCCCGACGGTGGCGCCCTCGCCCTGGTCGGCGAACTGCGCGCGCAGGGCTGGCGCACCGTCGTCCTCGGGGGTCCCGACGATCCCGCCGCCGCACGGGCGGCGTTCGACGCGGGCGCGATCGCCTACCTGCTCACCTCGTCGGCGGCGCCTCTCGGGTCCATGTCCCGGCGCTTCCTCGAGCCCGAGCCCGCGCTCGCTCCGCGCGTGGCCGGCGCATCCCGCGTGCCGGGGGTCGACGACACCCCCTGCGAGCTCTCCCCGCGCGAGGTGCAGGTGCTCCAGTCGGTGGCCGACGGGCACTCCAACCTCGAGATCGGCGAGGCGCTCGGGCTCTCCGCGCTCACCGTGAAGAGCCACCTCTCGCGGATCGGGCGCAAGCTCGGCACCGGCGACCGCGCCCGCATGGTGGTGCTGGCGATGCGCGCCGGCGTCGTGCGCTGATCCTCGCCCGGGCTCAGCGCACGTTGAGGACGATCACCAGCACGATGAGCACGACGAGGGTGCCGGTCACCCAGAGCCGGGCGTAGCGGCGGTCCACCCGCTCAGTCCCCGGCGACGCGGCGACGCTCGAGTGCCGCGAGGCGCCAGGCGACGGTGCGCTCGACGACCGAGTCCACGATCGCGGCGACCCCCCAGCACAGCGGGCCGAGGACGCCGACGACGAGGATCACCTGGAGCGTGAAGTCGAGCTGGGTCAGCCACAGCTCGACGCCGTCCCACCAGGTCGCCACCGCGTGCAGCACGCCGGACACGGTACGCGCGAGCAGGTGACGTGACGGTGGCGGGCAGAGGTTGACCGGCCGCGTCCGGCGGAGCAGCGTGGGTGGTGTGGAACCCCTGGTGCGTCGGCGTCACGTCGACCTCGGGCGGGTGTGGTCCGCGGGCTGTCGTCCCTGCTGACGCCCCCCACCACACCTCACCGACCGGAGACCTGCCGTGCCCGTCGAGTTCCTCGGGATCGCCGCCACCAACGACGGGTCGGAGACCCACCCGCGCTCGGGTGGCCCCTTCGACGCCGACTACACCCTGCGCCTCGCCGCCGCCCACGCCGAGAACGGCTGGGACCGCGTCCTGACCGCGTACTCCTCGGGCAGCCCGGACCCGGCCCAGGCCGCCGCCTACATCGCCGACCACGTCGACGGACTGCAGCTGCTCGTCGCCCACCGCCCCAACCTGTCGATCCCGACGTTCGCCGCGAAGACGTTCGCGACGCTGGACCACATGTCCGGCGGCCGCGTCACCGTCCACGTCATCACCGGCGGCAACGACCACGAGCAGCGCCGCGAGGGCGACACCCTGTCCAAGGACCAGCGCTACACCCGCACACGGGAGTACATGCAGATCCTCAAGCAGGCCTGGACGCGTGACGAGCCGTGGGACTTCGCCGGCGAGCACTACGCCTTCGCCGACTTCCGCGCCGACGTCAAGCCGCTCCAGCAGCCCCGGATCCGGCTGTCGTTCGGCGGGTCGTCCGCGGCCGCGTACGCGACGGGCGGGGCCGAGGCGGACATCTACGCACTGTGGGGCGAACCGCTCGCCGACACCGCGGGACAGATCGCGACGGTGCACGCCGCCGCCCGGGCCGCGGGGCGCAGGACGATGCCCCGCATCCAGGTCGCGTTCCGGCCCATCCTCGGCGCCACCGAGGAGGCGGCCTGGGAGAAGGCCCACGCCACGGTCGCGCGGATCGAGGAGCGCACCGAGGGCGGCACGAAGCCGCTGACCAACCGCCACCGCCTCTCCGACCCCGAGAACGCCGGGTCGCAGCGCCTGCTCGCCGTCGCCGAGCGCGGCGAGCGGTTCGACCGGGCGCTGTGGACGGTGACCGCGAAGGCGACCGGCGGCGGAGGCAACTCGACGGCCCTCGTCGGGACCCCGGAGACCGTCGCGGCCGCGCTGCTCGACTACTGGGACCTCGGCGTCGACATCCTCTCGGCGCGCGGCTACGACCTGCTCGCCGACGCCGCCGAGTTCGGCCGGGAGGTCATCCCGCTCGTGCGCGAGGAGGTCGCCAAGCGCGAGGCCGAGGGCCGCCCGCGTGGCCTGGACGCCGTCGCCGCCTGACAAGTCAGGCATCGCGGCGGCCGGTCGGTCCCGTTAGGTTCGGGCGCATGTTCGCCGTCTACGCGTCCGAGCCCAACGCCGACGATCCGCTCGCCTCCCTGGTGGTGGGCGAACGTCCCGACCCGGAGGTCCCCGACGGGTGGGTCCGGGTCAAGGTGGAGGCCGCAAGCCTCAACATGCACGACCTGTGGACGCTGCGCGGGGTCGGGATCAAGGAGGACCAGTTCCCCATGATCCTGGGCTGCGACGGCGCGGGCACGCTCGACGACGGCACGCCGGTCGTCCTGCACTCCCTCATGGGCGACCCGGACTGGAAGGACGACGAGACCCTCGACCCGAAGCGCAAGATGCTCACGGAGTGGGCGCAGGGCAGCTTCGCCGACTACGTCGTCGTGCCCCAGCGCAACGCCCTGCCCCGTCCGGAGGGCATGAGCGCCACCGCGGGCGCCGTGATGGGCACCGCGTGGCTCACCGCTTACCGGATGCTGTTCACCAAGTCCGGCCTGCGCGGCGGGCAGACGATGCTGGTGCAGGGCGCCTCCGGCGGGGTCTCCACGGCGCTGATCGCCCTCGGGCGCGCCGCGGGCATGCAGGTGTGGGTCACCGGGCGCACCGACGAGAAGCGCGAGCTGGCGCTGCGCCTGGGCGCCCACCAGGTCTTCGAGTCCAACGCCAAGCTGCCCGGCAAGGTCCAGGCGGTGTTCGAGACCGTCGGCGAGGCCACCTGGAAGCACTCGGTGCGCTCCCTGGTGCCCGGCGGCACCATCGTCTGCTCCGGGGCCACCTCCGGGAACCAGCCGCCCGCCGAGCTCGCCCAGATCTTCTTCCTGCAGAAGAACCTGGTCGGCTCGACCATGGGCACCCTCGCCGAGCTGCGCGACCTGCTCGACTTCGTCGCCACCACCGGCATCAGCCCCGAGATCGGCCAGGAGCTGCCGATGACCGAGGCGACCAAGGGCTTCCAGTCGATGCTCGACGGCGAGACCGCGGGGAAGATCGTCTTCACCCGCTGACAGCGGGTAGACCGGGGGCATGAGCACCCCTCGCCGCGCCCTGGTCACCGGAGGAACCAGCGGGCTCGGCCTCGCCATGGCCCGCGCTCTGGTCGAGGACGGCGTCGACGTCGTGCTGACCGGCCGGGACGCCGACACGGCGGCCGACGTCGCCGCGGACCTCGGCGGGCCGGGCCGGGCGCACGGCCTCGGCGTCGACACCCGCGACGAGGCCGCTGTCGGGGCGGGCACCGACCGTGCCGTCGCCCTGCTCGGTGGGCTCGACCTCCTCGTGCTCAACGCCGGCCTCGGGATGCGCACCGCCAACCCGCGCTTCCTCTCCGAGCCGCAGCCGTTCTGGGAGGTGGATCCGGGCGCGTTCCGGGCTGTCGTCGACACCAACCTGACCGGCTACTTCCTCTCCGCCCGCGCGGCGATCCCGGCGCTGCTCGACGGCGGCGGCCGCATCGTCGTGGTCTCGATGAACCACACGACGATGGTCCGGCGCGGGTTCGTGCCCTACGGCCCGTCGCGGGCGGGTGCGGAGGCCCTCGCGCGGATCATGGCCGCCGACCTCGAGGGCAGCTCCGTGACGGTGAACATCCTGCTGCCCGGTGGCGCGACCCGGACCGGGATGGTGCCCGAGGGTGCGGACGGCGAGGGATTCCTCGAGCCCGAGATCATGGTCCCGCCGCTGCGGTGGCTCTGCTCGGACGACGCGGCAGGCGTGCACGACGAGCGCCTCGTCGCGGCGGAGTTCGACACGTGGCTCGCCGCTCGCAAACGTGGAAATGTTTGATCTTGCCCCGCCCGGGGCATGCCGATGGTCCGAGGGTTGAGTGAACAGTCCCGGTCAGGCACTGGTGTCCGCGTCCCTTTTCGATCTTGTTTCCACGTCTTCGCGGACCTGCCGTGCCCCGTACATCGCAAGTGACCGCGACGTGGTTCATCCGGCAAGCCACCGCGGGCCATCCCTGTGCCGTCCTCGTCGGCACGCCTCGGAGGTCTGCATGAGCGAGCGCACGAGCGCCTATGACCAGTACGCCCCCCTCCTCGAGGAACTGGCGGCCTGTTCGCCCGACGACCCGCGACGCGACGCGTTGGTCTCCCAACTCGTGGATGCCTACCGCCCCGTCGCCCACAACATCGCCCGACGATTCTCGCGGCGCGGCGAGGCGGTCGACGACCTCGAGCAGGTCGCCGCGATCGGTCTGCTGCACGCCCTGCGCCGCTACGACCCCATGCAGGGGCGCGACTTCCTGTCGTACGCCGTGCCCACGATGATGGGCGAGGTCCGCCGGCACTTCCGTGACGCGGCCTGGACGATCCGCACCCCGCGCGGGGTCAAGGACCGCTACCTGCAGGTCGGCACCGCGTCGACGACGCTGAGCCAGCAGCTGGGCCGGGCGCCGACGGCGACCGAGCTCTCCGAGCACCTCGGGGTGGACCGCGAGGAGGTCATCGAGGCCATCGCGGCGCACCACTCCTACCGCCCGGACTCGCTGGACTCCACGCTCACCGAGAACACCGAGACGACGATGGCCGACGTGCTCGGGGCCGACGACCCCGACCTCGACCACGTCGAGAGCCGCGCCCTCGTGCGCGACCTGGTCGGCAGCCTGCCCGAGCGGGAGCGCCGCATCCTCGTGCTGCGCTTCGTGCACGAGCAGACCCAGTCGGAGATCGCCGCCCAGCTCTCGATCTCCCAGATGCACGTCTCGCGGCTGCTCAGCCAGACCCTCGAGCGGCTCCGTGAGCGGGCCCGCGTGCGCGACGCGACGAGCGTCGCTCAGGGTCCGGTGGCGGTGGCCAGGAGCGCCTGAGCGCACGCGTCGTTGGCGCGGAAGCTCAGGCTGTTGGTGCGGGGCCGGGTGAACGCACCCGGCAACCGCACCGTCGTGTGCGGTCCGACGGCGAAGAGCCGCGGATGCGGCTCGCCGTCGGTCCCCGTGAGCACCCGGAGATCCGAGGCGCGCACCGGGACCAGCCCCGTCGAGTGCACGATGACGGGGGCGTCGCGCCCGTCGATGCGCTCGGCCACCGCGTCGAGCGCACACGGCGTCGCGCGGCTCTCCCAGCGCAGCGTCTCCTCGTCGAGCACGCCGTGTCGGGTCAGCGAGGCGAGCATCGGATCGAGGGTCCGGTGCACGCTCGGGGACGCCAGGCGCGCGTCCACGAACGTCGGCGCGCGGACCTCGCCCTGCAGCGACGCCCCGGTGGCCACGAACTCCGGTGGCCGGCCGTCGCCGCCCTCGTCGATCTCGACCTGCAGCCCCGCACCGAGGAAGGTGACGTAGCCGGCGCGCGAGAGGGCGAGCATCTGGCGCAGGCGCGGCCCGGGCGGACCGCTCGCCATCGAGGAGAACAGGTTCTGCCACCAGGACAGGTCGAAGGCCCGCGAGCGTTGCGTGAGGCCGCCACGGCTCGAGAGCTCCCCCGAGGTCATGTATGCCGAGAGCAGCGCGGTGAACGCCCCCAGCTCGGCGGTGTGGGCGGGGTCGACGTGGCGGGCGAGGTCGTCGGCCACGTACTCGCGCAGGTGCTTCTGCAGCGTGTCGAGGTCGGCGTCGATGCCGTCGAGCGGCCGGTCGAGGCGCTCGAAGTCGAGCCGGTCGGACTCCGCGGGCACCGCCTCGGCGATGAGTGCCTCCCGGGCGTCGGAGTACCAGTCCAGCGCGGCGTAGCGGGTCGCGAAGTCGTCCCACGTGGTCGTGACGCGGTCGGGGTGGCCGTGGTGGAGCTCGTGGTACCAGCCCCAGCCGACCTCCTTGGCGATCAGCGGCCACACGTCCTCGCGCAGGTTGACCTCGCCGTGGGTGAGCAGCTCCTCGACCTGCTCGGGGCCGAAGAACCGGGGCAGCGGCGGGCGCGGTCCGCGCAGCGTGTACTCGGTCTTGGCGTGGTAGGGCACCCCACGACCGGACCCGACGTGCAGGAACACCTCGCGGCCCGACGGGACGTAGTCCAGCCGGCCGCGCCCCGAGCCGTCGTCGTCACCCGTCACGTCCTCGACGAAGCGCCCGCCCCGGCCCTCGAAGATCAGCACCATGAGGTCGACGAACGCGAGGCCCATGCCGCGGGCGATGACGGTGCGTCCCGGGGCGATGGCGTCGAGGTCGGAGTCGGTGGTCTGCTCGGGCGGGAAGTACTGCAGGCCCAGCCGGCGCGACTGCTCGACGATGGCGGCCTCCTCGTCGGACGGCGTCGCGTCGAGGTGGCCGGAGGCGAGCACGACGACGTCGGCGTCCACCTCCACGCTCGTCCCGTCCGACTCGTCGATGCACACCCGGCGCACGTCGCCGTCCACGACGCCGGCCGCGCGGCCGTGGTGCACGTGCACCCGCAGGCCGTCGGGCAGCGTGGCGAGCACGCGGCGCAGCACGAAGTCGAGGTAGTGGCTCTGCAGCTGACGCGTGGGGAAGGTGTCGGGGCGCAGCCCGCGGACCTCGTCGCCGACGCGGCCCTCGGGGACCGTCTCGCCGTCGAGCTCGCCGTCGCGGACCTGCTGGGCCCACTCGATGAGGCTGGGGCCCGGGACGACCGGGCCCTCGCAGGTGACGGTGTCGTCGGTGTACATGGTCACGTCGGCGGCCATGGAGTTCATCCACAGCAGCTCGGACTGGGCGGTGCGCCAGATGCGGCCCGCGCCCGGGGGGTAGGGGTCGACGAGGTGCACGTCGAGGGGGTGCTCGGCGTCGACGCCGTGGCGTGGCGCGGAGGCGGCGAGCCGTTCGAGGACCCCGGTCCCCCGCGGGCCCGCGCCGACGATCACCACCGAGCGCGCCATGAGCCGCCCTCCCTCGTCCGTCGCCTCGACGGTAAGCGCGATCCCGCGCTCCCGGCCACTCGGTGTGACACGCTCCCGGTGCCGTGCATTCCCGGGGATGTCCGCTCCGAAGTGAGTGAAGGGCCCCATCGCTCGGATAGACGGGCCAGGGACGCCCCTCGCCGGGCCGCGTGAGCGCCGGCCGGAATGAGCGAAGGGCCCCCTCGCTCGATCCACCCGAGCGAGGGGGCCCTTCGGTCAGAACCCGGGGGTCAGCGCGGGGTGCGCTCCCCGCGGTCGGATCCGCGGTCGTGGCGCTCCGGGCGGCTGCCCGCCGAGCCACCGGCCTCCGACGCGCGGCGCAGCCCCATGGGCCGGCCGGCCACGCGGGCCCGCTGGAGCCGCTTCACGACGGCGCCGGGGACGTCCGCGGGCAGTTCGACGAGCGTGTGGTCGGTGCGGATGTCGATGTGGCCGATGTGCTGCGAGTCCAGGCCGGCCTCGTTGGCGATGGCGCCGACGATCGCACCCGGCTTCACCCGCTGGTTGTGGCCGACCTCGATGCGGTAGGTGTCGGTCCCCGACCCGACCGTCCACGACGGGGCGGCCGGCTTGCGGCCCTGGCCACGGCCCGGCTTGTCGTCGCGGCCACGGTCGTCACGGCCGCGGTCGTCGCGACCCCGCTTCTCGCCCCGCGGCGGCGGTGCCGGCAGGTCCTCGACCAGCAGCGGCTTGCCGCCCTGGACCATCTTGGCGAGCGCGGCGGCGAGCGTCATCGGGTCGACGTCGTGCTCGGCCACGTAGTCACCGATGATCTTCTCGAAGACAGGCAGCGGATCGCCGCCGTCCTTCTCGCCGGAGAGCGCGGCGGTGATGTGCTCGGCGAAGCGGGTGCGACGTCGGGCGTTGACCTCGTCGGTGCCCGGCACCGACATCTCCTCGACCTTCTGGCGCGTGGTGGTCTCGATCGCACGCAGCAGCCGGAGCTGGCCGCGGGTGACGAACGAGATCGCGTCGCCGGAGCGGCCCGCACGTCCCGTGCGCCCGATGCGGTGCACGTAGGACTCGGGGTCGGTCGGCAGGTCGTGGTTCACGACGAGCGTGATGCGCTCGACGTCGAGCCCGCGGGCGGCGACGTCGGTGGCGACCAGCACGTCGAGCTTGCCCGAGCGCAGGTCGGCGATCGTCTTCTCACGCTGGATCTGCGAGAGATCCCCGGAGATCGCGACCGAGGCGAAGCCGCGGCGGTTGAGGGCCTCGGAGACGTCGGCGGTGTTCTGCCGGGTGCGGACGAACACCAGCGCCGCGTCGAAGTCCTCGACCTGCAGGACGCGGGCCAGGGCGTCGGCCTTGAGCCGGTCGGGCAGCACGACGTAGCGCTGGCGGGTGCTCGCCACCGTCGTCGTCTTGCCCTTGATCGAGACCTCTTCGGGCGCGTTCATGTGCTTACGGCTGACCTGGCGGATCGCCGAGGGCATCGTCGCGGAGAACAGCGCCACCTGACGGTCGGCCGGGAGCAGGCCGAAGATGTTCTCGACCTCCTCGAGGAAGCCCATCTGGAGCATCTCGTCGGCCTCGTCGAGGACGAAGTACCCGACGTCGCGCAGGTCGAGCGTGCCCTTCTCGAGGTGGTCGGCCACGCGACCCGGCGTCCCGACGACGATCTGCGCACCACGGCGCAGGCCGGAGAGCTGCGGGCCGTAGGGCGCGCCGCCGTAGAGCTGCACCGTGTGGACGTGCGAGAGCCCGGCGGAGAAGGACTCGATGGCCTCGGCGACCTGGATCGCGAGCTCTCGGGTCGGCGTGAGGATCAGCGCCTGCGGGGCGCGCACGCTCGGGTCGATCCGGGAGAGCAGCGGCAGCGCGAACGCGGCCGTCTTGCCCGTGCCGGTCTGGGCCAGGCCGAGGACGTCGCGGCCGGCGAGCAGCAGCGGGATGGTCTCGGTCTGGATCGGGGTGGGTGTGTGGAAGCCCTGGTCGACCAGGGTGCCGAGCACACGGTCGTCGAGACCCAGCGCGACGAAGCCGTTGGGGGCCTCGTCCACGGTGCCGGCGTCGTCGGGGTCGACGGTCTCGGCGGTCCCGGCGTCGTCGGGGTCGACGGTCTCGTCGGTGCCGTCGACGGCGTCGGTGAGGAACGGGTCGAGCGGGAGATCGGAGTCGGGCAGGACAGCAGCGTCGGTCACAGAACTCTTTCGCGGTGGGGTACGGCGGACAGTTCGAGCTGTCCGCGGACCCGTGTCACGCGAGGTCCCATCCCAGGCCGACAGCTCGGCACTTTCGTCGACCAGACTACGCGAGACGATCGTGAGCCGTCCGGTCACCCACGGTCAGACCCGTCACGCCGGCATCGGGAATGCGCTACTTCTTGCCCGACTTCGCCTTGTCCACGGCGTTCTGGTCGGTGGAGAGCGCGGCGACGAAGGCCTCCTGCGGCACGTCGACCCGGCCGATCGTCTTCATCCGCTTCTTGCCCTCCTTCTGCTTCTCCAGCAGCTTGCGCTTGCGGGTGATGTCGCCGCCGTAGCACTTGGAGAGCACGTCCTTGCGGATCGCGCGGATGGTCTCGCGGGCGATGATCTTGGCGCCGATCGCGGCCTGGATCGGCACCTCGAACTGCTGGCGCGGGATGAGCTCGCGCAGCTTCGAGGCCATCGAGTTGCCGTAGGCGTAGGCGGCGTCCCGGTGCACGATCGCCGAGAACGCGTCGACGGGCTCGCCCTGGAGCAGGATGTCGACCTTCACCAGGTCCGCGGCCTGCTCGCCGGCTGGCTCGTAGTTCAGTGACGCGTAGCCGCGGGTGCGCGACTTCAGGATGTCGAAGAAGTCGAAGATGATCTCGGCGAGCGGCATCGTGTAGCGCAGCTCGACGCGGCTGTC
>JAVXWR010000081.1:0-6135 GCA_032230725.1 Actinomycetota bacterium | reverse complement strand
ACCAGAACGGCGGCAGCGACCCGCGGATGAACGCGCCGTACTGCTTCGTCGCCACCCGCGAGTCGAGGATCGCGACGACGCCGCGGTCACCCGTGCCGCGCAGCAGCCGACCGGCGCCCTGGGCGAGCAGCAGCGCGGCGTGCGTCGCGGACACCGTCAGGAACCCGTTGCCGCCCCGGGCGTCGACCGCACGCTGGCGGGCCGAGACCAGGGGATCGTCGGGACGGGGGAACGGGATGCGGTCGATCATCACCAGCTGCAGCGACTCGCCGGGCACGTCCACGCCCTGCCACAGCGAGATCGTCCCGAACAGCACGCTGCCGGTCTCCGCCGCGAACTTCTGCACGAGCGTGTTCGTCGCGTCCTCGCCCTGGCAGAGCACCGCGCCGTCCCAGCGCCCGCGCAGGTCCTCGGCGGCCTGCTTCGCGGCGCGCATCGAGGAGAACAGGCCCAGCGCGCGGCCCCCCGCGGCGCGCACCAGCCCGTCGATCTCGTCGAGCATCGCCCCGGAGAGCCCGTCGCGCCCGGGCGGGGGCAGGTGGCGCGCGACGTAGAGGATGCCGGCCTTGGCGTGCGCGAACGGGGACCCGACGTCGAGGCCGTGCCACACGAGGTTCGTCGCCGGGTCGTTGCCGTGCCCGCCTCCGTCGTCGGGCGGCGCCGCCACCGGCGTCGCGCCCTTCACCGGCAGGCCCCACTGCCGGGCGAGCGCGTCGAACGAGCCGCCGAGGACGAGCGTCGCGCTGGTCAGCACCACCGTCGACTGCCCGAAGAGCCGCGACGCCAGCAGGCCCGCCACCGACAGCGGGGCGACGTGCAGGGTGCGGACGGTCGTCGAGTTCAGCTCGCGCTCGGAGAGCCACACGACGTCGGGGCGCGCCGCCGGATCCTCCCGGTCGAAGGCGGTGAGCAGGCGGCCCGCGACGTCGTGGACCTCCTCGACGAGCGCGGTCGCGAACCGCCGGGCGGCCGCGTCCGCGTCGCCGTCCTTGGCGGTCCTGTCCCGCTCCGGTCCCAGCGCCTGCCGGCACGCCCAGGCGGCGTTGCGGATCGCCGAGACCATCCCCCCGACCTGCTCCGGCAGCGCCTCCCACCGGCCGACCGGCGCGTCGGCGAGGACCGTCTCGAGGCCCTCGGCGGCGTCGAGCAGCTGGTCGGACAGCGCCTGGTCGACGAGCTTCGCGCAGCGCCGCGCGGCGGCCGCCGCCCCGGAGGAGGTGAGCTCGCCGGTCGCGACGGAGGTGACCCGGTCGACGAGGTTGTGCGCCTCGTCGACCACGACGACGTCGTGCTCGGGCAGCACCGCCCGGCCCTCGATCGCGTCGATGGCGAGCAGGGCGTGGTTGGTGACGACGACGTCCGCGCGGCCCGCCTTGTGCCGGGCGAGCTCCGAGAAGCAGTCCTCGGCGACCGGGCAGCGTGACGCCCCGAGGCACTCCCGGGCGGTGACGCTGACCTGCCGCCACGCGCGGTCGGGGACGCCGGGGACGAGCTCGTCGCGGTCGCCGGACCTCGTCTTCTCCGCCCACTCGTGCAGCCGCGTGACCTGGCGGCCGAGCGCCGAGACCTGGAACGGGTCGAAGAGCTGCTCGTCGCCGGGATCCTCGGCCTGCGCGCCCGACTCGATCTTGTGCCGACACAGGTAGTTGCCCCGGCCCTTGAGGATCGCGAAGGACGGTTCCTGCCCCAGCGCCGGCTCGAGGGCCTTGGTCAGGCGGGGGAGGTCCCGGTCGACGAGCTGGGCCTGCAGCGCGATCGTGGCCGTGGAGACGACGACGGCCTGGTCCGCCTCGAGGGCGTGCCGGATCGCGGGGACGAGGTAGGCCAGCGACTTCCCGGTGCCCGTGCCGGCCTGCACGGCGAGGTGTTCCCCGGTGCGCAGCGCCCGCTCGACGGCCGCCGCCATGTCCTGCTGGCCCTCGCGCTCAGTGCCGCCGAGGGCCTCGACGGCGGTGGCGAGGAGGTCGGCCACCGAGGGCGCCCCGGACACCGCGGCGTCCGCGAGCTGGGCCACGACCGACCACCTCCCCTCGTCGGGATTCAGACTAGTGACGCGACGCGTCGGTTCCCTGGATCCCCTCGATTGCTCCGTCCGGCCTGTCGGGTGGGGCAGTCCGGCTCAGCAGGCCGATCATGATCCATCTCTGTGGCGCAGAGTGCCCCACATCTGGGGCATTCCGCTCCACGGTTCGCGATCTCGGCCACGTCGCCGAGGCGGAGGACATGATGTCGTCCCAGCCGTCCAGGAGCAGGCTGAGTGCCGTGGACCGGAGGCGGGGGTGAGCGCGCTGGACCACGAGCCGCCTCGGGCGTCGCACCGGCGCTGGTCGATCGTCTTCGGGATCGCGGGCGTCCTGCTGGTGCCGTGGATCGTGATCCTCTACGTCGTCCAGCCGCGCTCGGCGGCGGTGGGAGACCTGCCGCTGGCGGCCACGGGCGCGATCCTGACGATCGCCCTCGGGCTGCTCGTCAGCGCCGCCGCGGCCCTCGTCGGGTCGCCCTACCTGGTCATGACGACGGCCGCGACCGGTCAGGTCGCGCTGTGCACCGGGTTCTTCCACCTCGTCACCGGAACCGCGTACCACCCGCACGCCGCCGCCTTCACGACCGTGCTCGCGCTCGGGCCGATCGTCGTGCTCTGCGGGGTGCTCGCATGGCGCCACGCCGGGGCGGCCCGGCCACGGCCCCGGTCCCCGGTGCTCGCCGCCGCCCTCGTCGCGGCCGCCCTCGCTGCAGTCCTCGCGTGGACCGGCTCGAGGTCCGCGCACGACCCGGTCGACGTCGCGAAGCACCTCAAGGCGACCTGGATGACCCTCGACGTGGCGGAGGCGCTCACCCTGCTCGCGACTGCGGCCTCGATCCGGTGGCGCCCCGCCCTCGTGCCCGCAGTGGCCGCGTCGGCCGGCGCCCTGCTCTGCTGCGACGTCTGGTTCAACGTCGTGGGGGCGGTCGGCGAGGCGCGCACCGAGGCGGCGCAACTGGCGTTCGTGTCGATCCCGCTGGCGGTGGCGGCGTTCGCGCTCGGCGTGCGGGAGGTGCGCCACCGCCACGAGGCGGGGCTCGACCGCTGACCCGCTCAGACGGACCGGGCCAGCTCGATCCCGGCCCCGCGCATCTCCTCGAGCGCCCGGTCGGTGGTCTCGGGCAGGACCCCGGCCGTCAGGTCGAGCAGCACCGTCGTCGTGAACCCCTCGCGGGCCGCGTCCAGCGCGGTCGCCCGGACGCAGTGGTCGGTGGCGATCCCGCACACCTCGACGAGGTCGACGTCGCGGGCGCGCAGCCACGCGGTCAGCGTCTCCCCGGACGGCGAGGCGGCCTCGAACGCCGAGTACGCCGCGGTGTGCCGGCCCTTGGAGAACACCTCCTCGAGGCGCGCGACGTCGAGCTCGGGGTGGAACGCGGCGCCGGGCTCGCCGACCCGACAGTGCACCGGCCAGCTGTCGACGAAGTCGGGCGTCCCGGAGAAGTGCGCGCCCGGCTCCTCGTGGTAGTCCCGCGAGGCGACGACGTGGCTGTAGCGGCCGTGCTCCGCGGACAGGTGGGCGCTGATCGCCGCGGCGGTCGCCGCACCGCCCGCGACCCCCATCGACCCGCCCTCGCAGAAGTCGACCTGGACGTCCACCACGATCAGCGCCCGCGCCATGGCGGCAGGGTAGCCGCGACGATCAGTCGAGGAACGTCGTCGGGATCGCCGGCTCGCCGCGGGAGAGCTTGAGCCCCTCCCACGGGATCGCGACGAGGTTCCGGCGCAGGTGCTCCCGGGCGTCGGCGAGGGTGGGGAGCCCGCTGACCGGCTCGCCGCTCTTGACCAGCTCGATCGGCACCACGCGGTCGTGCTCGCCGACCTCGACGGTGTGCTCGCGGCGGTGCACGACCTCCTCGGTCGCCGTCCCGGTCGGCTTGTGCCGGCGGACCGCCGACTTCGCGCCGCCCCGGGACTCCTTCGACGACGAGCGTTTCGCCACCGGCCGTCCCTCGACCTCGACGAGCTTGTAGACCATCCCCGCGGTCGGCGCACCCGAGCCGGTGACCACCGAGGTGCCCACCCCGTATGCGTCCACCGGCTCGGCGCGCAGCCCGGCGATGGCGTGCTCGTCGAGGTCGCCGGAGAGCACCACCCGCGTCGAGGTGGCGCCGAGGGAGTCCAGCTGGGCGCGGGCACGCTGGGCCATGACCCCGAGGTCACCCGAGTCGATCCGCACCGCGCCGAGCTCCGGGCCGGCGACGCGCACCGCGGTCTCGATGCCCTCGGTGATGTCGTAGGTGTCGACGAGCAGCGTGGTCCCGACGCCGAGGGCGTCCACCTGGGCGCGGAACGCCTCCTCCTCGGTGTCGTGCAGCAGCGTGAACGAGTGGGCCGAGGTGCCCGTCGTCGGGACCCCTTAGCGGGCGGCGGCCTCGAGGTTGGACGTGGCGTCGAACCCGGCCAGGTACGCCGCGCGCGCGGCGGCGACGGCCGCCTCCTCGTGCGTGCGCCGGGACCCCATCTCGATGAGCCGGCGCCCCGCGGCCGCCGTCGTCATCCGCGCCGCCGCCGAGGCGATCGCGCAGTCGTGGTTGAGGATCGAGAGGACCAGGGTCTCGAGCAGCACGCACTCGGCGAACGTCCCGGTGACCGAGAGGATCGGCGAGCCGGGGAAGTAGAGCTCGCCCTCCGGGTAGCCGAGGATCTCCCCGCCGAAGTGCTCCGAGGCCAGGTGCTCCAGCGTCCGGTCCGAGATCGAACCCGTCGCGCGCAGCGCGTCGAGCTCCTCGTCCCCGAAGCCGAACCGCCCGAGGGCCTCGATCAGCCGGGCGACGCCCGCGACCACGCCGTAGCGGCGCCCGTGCGGGAGGCTGCGGGCGAACACCTCGAAGGTGCAGCGGCGGTGTGCGGTGCCGTCCGCGAGTGCCGCGTCGAGCATCGTCAGCTCGTACCGGTCCGTCATCAGCGCGGTCCCGCTCGTCATCCGGCCAGCCTAGGGGCCGGACGCGGCCGAGGGCGGGTGCGACCACCCCGCCGGAGCTGAGACGATGGGGACATGCGCGTGCACGTCGGACAGGGAGGGTGGGTTCCCGGGTCCGCGGTACGGCTCTCGGCGCCCGCCGAGCCGGCGACCACCGTCGAGGAGCGTCCCGAGGAGCTCGTCGACGCCGACACCCCGTGGCAGACGATCGTCTGGAACGACCCGGTGAACCTGATGTCCTACGTGACCTGGGTGTTCCAGAAGCTGTTCGGCTACGACAAGGAGAAGGCGACGGCGCTGATGCTCGACGTGCACCACAAGGGCCGGGCGACCGTGACGTCGGGCAGCCGCGAGAAGGTGGAGGGCGACGTCGCCAAGCTCCACGCGGCCGGGCTGTGGGCGACGATGCAGCGGTCGTCGTAACCGGTGCGCACCTGGAGACGCCACGGCCGCGGCGAGCGCGCGCGCTTCGTCGCCGTGCTGGACCCGCCCGAGGCCTCGGTGCTGCGCGGGCTGTTCGGGCAGGTCGACGACATGCTCTCCGGCCGGGCCGACGCGTCCCCGAGCGACGAGCTGTCCACGCTCACCGGCATCCGCACGGGTCCCTCGACGGCGCCGGACGACCCGGTGCTCGCCCGGCTGCTCCCCGACTTCCACCGTCCTGACGCCGACCCGGGTCACGACGGCGAGGGCGCCGGTTCCGACGGTGCCGCGCTCGCCGCGGCGCTGCGCTCGGTGCGGGAACCGGAGCTCATCGAGGCCAAGCGCGACGCGATCGCGACGGTCCTCGCCTCGCTCCCGACCGGCGGCGGGCGCGTCGAGCTGACCGTGCCGCAGGCCGAGGCGTGGTTGACGGCGGTGAACGACGTGCGCCTGGCGCTGGGCACCGCGCTCGAGGTGAGCGAGGACATGCCCGAGCAGCTCCCGCCGGACGACCCGCGCACCGACCACCTGCCCGTCTACCACTGGTTGACCTGGCTGCAGGACTCGCTGGTCACCGTGCTGATGCGCTGAGGCGTCGGCCGCCTCACGTCGCGCTGTCCGCGCCCGGGCCGCCACGTAGGCTGGACGGCGTGCTGGTCATCCGTGCCGACCTCGTCGAGGAGATCGTGGCCCACGCGCGCCGCGACCATCCGCGCGAGGCGTGCGGTCAGCTGCTGGGCCCGGAGGAGAGCGACCGGCCCGAGCG
>JAVXWR010000067.1:0-7510 GCA_032230725.1 Actinomycetota bacterium | reverse complement strand
CTGGGGCAGGTCCTCGTCGTCGCAGTACACGGCGACGGCGGTGTACTGCTGCGACGCCGTGAACTCGTGGCGGATCTGCTCGCTCAGGAGATCATGGAACGTCGACGACGAGAGGTCGCTCATACCTGTCGAGTGTAGGTTTCCGGGCCGACGGCGCCTGCCGACGCCTGCGCCGGCCCGGGCGGGGCCGTCGTCGTGGAGACGGGCAGCGGTCCCGAGAACCCGAACTGCTCGGTGTGCACCCTGGTCGCGGGCACCGCGAGCTGGTCGAGCGCCGCGAGCGACCCGGCGAGCAGCGAGGGCGGTCCGCACACGAAGTAGTCGAGGTGGTCGCGCTCGGGCGGGCCCGGGACGACGTCGGAGAGCAGCGCCAGGTCCACGCGGCGCCCCGCGGTGCGCAGGACGGCCAGGTCCAGGCGGCGGCTGAGCACGGCGAGCTCGTCGGCGAAGAGCGGCTCGGAGCCGCGTTCGGCGAGCACGAGCCGGTGACGCCGGGTGTCGCCGCGCTCGGCGAGCGTGCGCAGCATGCTCATCATCGGCGTGATCCCGACCCCGCCCGCGATGAGGACCAGCCCCGCGCAGTCGCGGTCCGGCGCGGCGGTGAACGAGCCGTGCGGACCGTCGAGCCATACCTTCTGACCCTGGCGCAGCGCGGCGACGCGGTGCGAGAAGTCACCCTGGTCGCGCACCGTCAGCTCCAGCCGACCGGTGACGTTCGCGCTGGAGGCGATCGTGAACGGGTGCTCCTCGGTGCCCACCACGGCCCGCTTGAGGCGCAGCCACACGAACTGGCCGGGGTCGAAGCGCATGCCGCCGCGACGCAGGTGCACGGGCGCGAGCACGAGGGTCGAGACGCTGGGGCCCTCCCGGCGCACGCCGTAGACGACGTAGGCGCCCTGGCGGGAGAACAGCGGGCGCCACACCCAGCGGTGGGAGAGCACCGCGAGCAGCACCCCGGCCAGGGCGACGAGGCACACCCGCATCACCGGGTCCGCGACGAGGTGGTTCAGCCACAGCACGTGCAGCCCGGCGAGCACGAGGCCGGCCGCGGCGAGCGCCACGTGCAGCCGGGCCCAGATCTCGTAGCGGGCCCCCGGTCGTCGGCCACCCGCGGCGACCCCGCCGACCAGCAGCAGCGAGACCAGCGAGCCCCACCCCACCTTCGCGCTGGCCCGGGCGGTCAGCGGGTCGAGCAGCGCGGGGTGGTTCGCGATCGCGACGACGGCGTGCGCGGCGACGGCGGCGAGCGCGAGCGTGCCGAGCCAGCGGTGCAGGCCCATGACGCGGTCGACGCCGAACGCGCGGGTCAGGGACCGGATGCGCGAGGGGACGAGCACCACGACGACCAGGGCGCCCAGGCCCAGGACCCCGAGCCCCACCGAGAGCATCGACCCCACCTGGGTGGAGCCCCCGCGCCAGGCCGACATCGCGAAGGGCACCACCGTCATCGCGACCAGGGCGCCGGCCCACGCCGTCGTCGTCATCCGTCTGCTCACGGCCGGAACGCTAGGACCGTGACCTGTTCGTGATCGGCGAGTCTGAGAACCCCGGTCCGCCGACCGCGCCGAAGGCCCGCCGTCGGGCGACGAGGAACGGCGGCGATGCTCCGATCGGACGCACCGGTGATCCTTGTGCGGGAGCGGCCTCTCAGCTTCGCGGTCATCGCGGCCCGATGGGCCGTCCGGCCGCACCACGAGGCAGGATGGCCGCTCGTGACCTTCGACCGAGTGCGCGAGGCCGCCGTGGTGCCGTCCGCGTTCGACCAGGACGCGTCCTCCTACGACCGGCTCGTCGGGGCGAACCCCGGCTATGTCGACCACCTGAAGCGGTCGGCGGCCCGGCTCGGGCTGCCCGGACGGGGCGCGGGTCTGCGGCTGCTCGACGTCGGCTGCGGCACGGGGCTCTCGACGGCCGCCCTGCTCGAGACCTACCCGGAGGCCGAGATCGTCGCGGTCGACGCCTCGGCGGAGATGCTCGCGCAGGCCCGGGCCAAGGCGTGGCCCACGACCGTCCGGTTCGTGCACTCCCGGGCCGAGGAGCTGGCCGCGCACGGGGTGGCCGGCCCGTTCGACGGGATCCTCGCGGCCTACCTGCTGCGCAACCTGCCCGACGTCGACGCCGGGGTGGCCGACCTGCGCGACCTGCTCGCGCCGGGCGCTCCGCTCGCCGTGCACGAGTACTCGGTGGCGGACTCGTCCGCGGCGAAGGCGGTGTGGACGACGGTGTGCTGGGGGATCGTCATCCCGCTGGGGTGGCGGGTCACCGGCGACGCGTCGCTCTACCGCTACCTGTGGCGCAGCGTGCTCGCCTTCGACGGGGTGGAGCGGCTTACGCAGCGGCTGCGCGACGCCGGCCTCGACGCCGTGCGCGTGGAGCCGATGGACGGCTGGCAGCGGGGGATCGTGCACACACTGGTGGGGCTGCGCCCCATGTGAACGTTTTTGGTCGTCCTGGCGACCGGAATCGTTCACATGCGCCGGCGGCGCACCTCGTAGATCCGCTCGGCGTACTCGATGTCGTCGACCCACAGCCGGCGCGCCGCCCACTCCATGAGCGGGCGGACGAGGCGCTGGACGCGCCGGGCGTGCACGAATCCCTCCCGGTCGGAGTGCGCGACGACGGCCTCGGTCACCTGCGTGCGCGCCCGGCCGTCGGACAGCGGGGCGAGCGGGGTCGCGTGGGTCTCGACGACGCTGCCCGCCCCCTCGCCGCGTGCGATGTGCATGACGACGGTGCGCGGGTCCGGGCAGGTGAAGCGGGCCTCGACCGGGATGCCGTAGTTCCTCGTGAGCCGGAACGCGACGTGCAGGTCGAAGTGGTCCTCGTCCGTCGTCGCCGTACGGGTCGGCGCGGAGTCGACGCGCAGGTCGGCGAACGAGTGCGGGTGGAACCAGGCGCCGTGCCAGGGGTCGAGCCGGTTCGCGACGACGTCGTCGGGCTCGCAGGTGCCGACCATCGTCGCCACCGCGACGAGGCTGGCCTCGTGCGGCGGCCGGACGGGCAGGATCGGGGCGGCGGTGGGCTCCTCGCCGCCGACGGCGTCGAGGCGGACCCACGTCAGCACCCCGTCGTCGTGGGCGGGCAGCGTCCGCCAGCCGGCGCGGCCCGACGGGCCGAGCGCCAGGCCGTGCCACCGGCAGATGAGCTCGCACCCGGACTGGGTGGCGGTCGACAGGTCGGCGCCCAGGTGCGGGCACGCGCCGGGCCCGGCGTACAGCTCCCCCGACGGCGAGCGCCACAGCACCAGCTCGACCCCGGCCACCGTCGCGCCGACCGGGGTGCCCGGGCGGACGTCGCGGGAGGCGCCGACGACGAACCAGTTCCCGGACGGCCGCTCCTTCGCGCGCTCCAGCGCGGCGTGGATGATGCCGGGCTTCGCGTCGCGCCAGGTCGGCTCCATGGCTTCCCAGCGCTCGCCGGACAGCCGGCGCAGCGGGTTCGCGGGCCGTGGGTCGGGACGCCTGTCCAGCACGCGCGCGACGCTAGGGCCAGGGCCGTTCGGGCGCAGTGGCGGGCCGCGTGCTGTGGCCGGACGCCCGCCTGGCTGCGCCGCACGAGGGGGGACAACCTAGGTGGGCAGGTCGCGCGCCCATGGGCACGACAGGCACCGCGGCCCACCGCGCCCGGACCCCAGCTCGAACCCCTCGATCGTCACGACCTCGATCCCCGCGTCGCGCAGCCGCCCGTTCGTCGCCGTGTTCCGCTCGTAGGCCACGACGCGGCCCGGGGCGAGCGCCAGGGTGTTGTTGCCGTCGTCCCACTGCTCGCGCTCCGCGGCCACGCCCGCCGGACCGGTGTCGACCGCGCGGAGCTCCTCGATCCCCATCGCCGTCGCGGCGGCCGGCCGGAACGGCTCCGGGCCCGAGATCTGCAGGCCGGGCGTGATCGTCCAGGCCTGCAGGGCGTCGAGGACCTCGGGGAAGACGACCATGGTGTCGACGTCGACCATGGTCGCGACCGTGTCGAGGTGCATCGTCGCCCGGCGTTGCGTGATGGGGACGGCGAGCACGGTGTGGGCGAGCCCGGCGTCGAACATCGCGCGGGCGAAGGACTCGGCGCCGGCCGGGCTGGTGCGCTCCCCGACCCCGACGGCGAGCACCCCGGGCGCGAGCAGCAGCACGTCACCGCCCTCGACGGGGGAGGTGTCGCGGGGGTCGGTGTGCGGCACGCCGCCGAGCTCCGGGTGGCCGCGGTGCGCGAGCGCCACGAGGGCCGCCTCCCGCCGTCGCGCCGGCATGCCCATCGCGGCGGCCACCACGCGGTCGCCCACCCGCATCGACGAGTCGCGGGTGAACATCAGGTTGGGCAGCGGGTCGACGGCGAACTCGTCGGGGCCGTGCATGCGCCGAACCAGCGAGTTCTGCCCGTCGCCGAGCTCGCGGAAGGTGAGCCCGCCCACCAGGGCGTTCCCGAGGTCGTCGGGACCCAGCGCCGCCAGCTCGGCGCGCACCGCGGCCCCGAGCTCCCGGCCGAGGACCCGCTCGTCGACGGCGTCGGCGATGCCCCGCTCGCGGGTGCCGGCGTCGTCGAGGGCGGTGCGCAGGAGGTCGGCGAGGAGCAGGACGCGGACCCCGTGGCGGGAGAGGGTCGCGGCGAAGCGGTCGTGCTCGAGCTGGGCGCGCTCGACCCAGGGGATGCCGTCGAAGAGCAGCCGGTCGGCGTTGCGGGGGGTCAGCCGCTCGAGCTCCGGGCCCGGGCGGTGGAGGACGACGGTCCGCAGCGGGCCGACCTCGGTGTCCACGCGGGGCGGGGTCATGGTCACCGAGCCTAGATGTCGCGACGTCACGACCCCGGCAGGAACGACACCTTCCCCACCAGCAGCGCCGAGCCCACGAACGCCACCACGTCGATCAGCGCGTGCGCCCCCACCTGCGGCCACAAGCGCCCGGTCCGCTGCCAGTACCGGCCGAACACCAGACCCATGACCACGTTGCCGAGCCCGCCGCCGAAGCCCTGGTAGAGGTGGTACGAGCCGCGCAGCAGGGCCGACACGGCCAGCGACCGGTTCTCCGAGAGGCCCAGCCGGCGCAGCGTCGAGAGCAGCCAGCCGACGACGAGCACCTCCTCGGCCCACGCGTTCGCCACCGCCGAGACGACCAGGACCGGCACCCGCCACCAGTGGTCGTCGAGCAGCGAGGGCACCACGGTGAGGTTGACGCCGAGCGCGCGGGTGACCAGGTAGAAGCCCAGGCCCGGGATGCCGATCAGCGCCGCCAGACCGAGCGCGGACACCACGTCGCGCCCACGACGGGTGCCGTCGAGCCCCACCGCGCGCGGCCCGGACCCGGCCCGCAACAACAGGTACAGGCCGAGCGCACCCCACGCGACGAGCTGCAGCGACGCGGCCAGCTGCGCCGCGAGGTCCACCCAGGCGTCGGTGGCGAGCGGCCGGTCGATCGACACCTGCCGCGAGGCCAGCGGCGCGGGTGCGGCGAGCGAGTCCAGCAGCGAGATCAGCGAGCGCAGCCCCGACAGCCCCAGGGTGACCGTGGCGACGACGAGGATCTCGGTCACCAGCAGGCGGCGCTCGCGCCCGTCCACCTCCCCGACCGCGGGACCCGACGGGGCGAGCCAGTCACGGAGGAGGCTCATCGGCACGAACCCTAGGGCGGGCACCGCGACGACGCCTCGCCCACACCGCGATCGGTAGCCTCGCCGGTGTGGGTCGTGTCCTCCGTGTGCTCGTCACCCCCCGTTGGGTCGGCTGGACGCTGCTCGCGATCGTCGCGGTGATCGTCTGCGCCGGGATGGCGTACTGGCAGCTGGGCCGCGCCGAGTCCCCCACCGGCTCGGTGCTCAACGTGGGGTACACGCTGCAGTGGCCGCTGTTCGGCGTGTTCTTCGCGGCCCTGTGGTGGAAGATACTGCACGCCGAGGCCCACCAGCTGGCGGTCCTGCGCGGCGAGATCCCCGACGAGGACGACGCCGCCGACGACCGGGATCCCGACGCCGGGCCCACGCGCCTCACCGCGCCGGACCGGGCCGCCGTCGCCGAGACCCCCGACACCCCGTTCACGCCCCGGCCCGCCTGGGTCCGCCCCGGCGACGGGCAGGGCGCCCCGCTGCGCGGGCGGGCCCGGACCGACTACAACGCCATGCTCGCCGCGCTCGCCCGGTCGGACACCGACGAGACCCGCTGAGGACCCCGAGGAGCTCCCGCGTGACCGCACCGACCCCGACGACGACGCTGACCCCGAAGATCGTCGCCGCGATGAAGCGCTACCGGGTCATGGCGTGGGTGGTCGGCACCGGCCTGCTCGTGCTCGTCCTGGTCGCGATGCCGCTCAAGTACTTCGCCGGGGACCCGCTGCTCGTCGCGATCGTCGGGCCGATCCACGGCTTCCTCTACATGGGCTACCTGGCGCTCGCGGCCGACCTCGGCGTGAAGAGCCGGTGGCCGGTGGTGCGCCTGCTGCTGGTCGCGCTGGCCGGCACGATCCCGTTCGTCTCGTTCGTGGCCGAGCGGAAGGTCACCGCTCCACTGCGCGACGGTGCACCGCGTCCGGCGCCGCAGGGCTGACCTCGGCCAGCCGGCGCACCTCGGCGCCGAGCATCCGCGGGCACCCCACCGGCGCGGAGAAGCCGATCCGCACGTCGTGGTCCCCACGGTCGGTCTCGACCCGCAGCCGCAGCCCGAGCCGGTCGACGGCCAGCGGGTGCAGCGTCGCCCCGGGGTGGCGCAGTCCGACCGGGAGGTGGCGGGCGAGCCCGGTCAGCAGCGAGCCGTGCGCCTCGGCGAGGTGGGCGAGCCACGCGTCCCCGGCGGTCACCAGCGGGTCGTGCGGCGCGGCGGCGACCTGCGCCGGGGTGAACGTCCCGGTCCCCTCCGCGTCGGAGAGCACCACCGAGCCCGGGTGCATGCGCAGCAGCACGTCCGAGTGGCCGACGTCGAGCAGGCGCTCGTCGGCGGCGTCGGCCGCGATCCGCAGCGCGGCGCGGCGCGCGACCCGAGTGGGCAGCACCCGGACGCGGCCGGCGATCCAGACGAGGCCGCGCACCGGCTGACGCAGCGGCAGCGGTGCGGAGTCGGTGAGCTCGAGCATCGCGGGCAGGAACTCCCGCGTGCGGGCGAGGCCGACCAGCGGGTGGTCGGCGGGCACCTGGAGCGTGGCCGCCCCGGAGGGCGGCACGTGGTGCAGGACCGGGTGGACGCGGCCGCCGTCCCCGTCGCCGGCCCCGGCGTGCGGGTCGACGAGGAGCGCGGCGGCGCCCGCGCGGAGCACGGTGGCCCGCGCCCGCTCGGCCGGGCTGGGGACGGGCGGCTGGTGCGGGCAGCTCCTGGCCATCGGGCTCCTCCGGTGCGTCGAGTTAGGTGAGCCTAACCGAAGAAGCTGGAGGGAGAGCAAGTCCCGCGCACGGGGTCGACGCCCGGTGACCGGAGCACGGCGCCCCGACCGCTACCGTGCCCCCGTGTCCACCGTCCCCCAGGCCGGTGGGGCACCGGTCGACGGTGTGCCCCCGCTCCTCGCGCGCATCCTCGACGACGCCGCACTCGTCTCGCCCGGCCCGC
>JAVXWR010000061.1:0-4442 GCA_032230725.1 Actinomycetota bacterium | reverse complement strand
CACGCGGTGGAGCGGGCGACCCGACCAGCCGCTGCCGAGCCACGGCGACGAGGGCCTGCCGCTGCGGGTCGTCGCCGTCGGCCACCCACCACCCGTGATCGCCGGGGGCGGCCTGGCCGGCAACCTGCCGGAGTCCGCGTCCGCGACCTACGTCGAGCAGGACCTGCCGGCGAAGATCGTCCGTATCGGGGCGGAGTTCGGCTTCGGGCCGGGGTCGGCGCGCGGCGCCCTGGGGCTCATCGCCTGGGTACCCGGGCAGCCGCTGACCGGCCACGGACACATCGCGATCACCCCCGAGGGGTGGGTCGCGGCGACGGTCCGGGACGGCGCGCTCACCGAGTACGCCTCCGGGGAGTTCCGGGTGCCGCTGGTGACCGACGGCCGGCCGTACCGGGCCGAGGTGCGGTTCGACGGCGCGACGGCGGCCCTGACGCTGCCCGACGGCACGTCCGCGCGGGGCGATCACCCGGACGTGGCGCGCCTGGACGGGACCGTGGCGTGCTGGGAGTTCTACCGTGAGGACGCCGACGGCGCCCCGGTCGTCCTGTACCGGACCTGGGCCGCCTGACCGGCCCACGTCGACCCCGGGGGGGTGACGAGACGGCCGCCGGTACCGTATCGACGCTGCCCGTCGCGGACACGCGACCCGGAGGGAGCCCGGCCACAGCCGACCGATCTCGGGGGAGGACCGGCGGATGATGCTCGTCGCGCGGCCCGACGCCGCGGCTGTTCCCGGGTCCACGGACGTCCCGTGGCAGGTGCGGCTCCGGCGGATCACGCCACCGGCGCTCGTGGTCCTGCTCGTGCTGCTGATGGTGTCGGCGTTCCTGCGCACGGCGCAGCGCGAGGTCCTCTCGACGGCGCTGCTCCCGCGCGTCCTCGTCGTCCTCCTCGTCGTCCTCGCCCTCGCGCTGGCGACCCGCACCGTCCGCCTGCCGCGGCCGGGGGTCGTCGAGCTCCTCATGCTCGCCTACCTGGGCTGGGTCCTGCTGTCGCTGGTGCTGCCCCACCGGTTCGAGGCCGTGGACCCCTTCACCGGGCGGGATCTCACGATCTTCCAGTCGCTGCTGCGCGGCGTGATCCTGCCGTTCGTGGTGTACCTGGTCGCCCGGATCGTGCTCGTCGACGAGCGCGGCACCCGGTGGCTCCTCTGGAGCGTGGTCGGCATGACCGCGTACTCGGCGTGGGTCAGCATCATCTCCGTCCACGGGCCGACGGCACTGGTGTGGCCGCGCTTCATCGTGGAGGCCCCCTCCTGGCCCGGCCGGGCCGTGGGGGTGTTCGACCAGCCGGTGACGAACGGCCTGCTGCTGGTCGTCGGGATCGTGGTCTGCCTGCTGCTCGCCTCCCGGGACGGCGTCCGTCCGCCGGCCCGGGTCGTCCTCTACGGCGTCACCGTCGCCTCGACGTACGCGGTGTACCTGACCCACACCCGCGCGGCGGTGCTGGGGCTGGTCGCGGCGGTCGTGCTCGGCGCGCTCTTCGCCCGCGGGTGGCGGGGCGGCTTCGTCGCGGTCGGTGTGATCGGGGCGCTCAGCATCCTGTCGAAGGGTGCGTCGACCCTGGTCTCGCCGGACCGCGCGGCCGGCGGCTTCGGATCGCCGAACGAGGTCTACGACCGGCTCAACCTGGCCGCGACGGCGGTCCACGCCATCAAGGACGAGCCCCTGGTCGGCATCGGGTTCGACCGGTTCGCCATGTACAACACCTATCAGCACGCGGCGTGGTCGGACCAGGTCGACTGGAGCCGCGGGCAGGGCCTGATCGCCCACGAGAACGAGCTCGGGATCGCCGCGGAGGTGGGCCTGCCCGGCCTGGCGCTGTGGCTCGCCGTGCTCGTGGCCGTCGCCGTCCTCCTGCACCGGGTCCTCCGGAGCGCGCCCCCCGGGAAGCTGATGGGCGCCCCGCTGGCCCTGACCGGCGGCATCGCGATGGCGGTCATGCTGGTGAACGGGACGACGGTGGACCTGCGGCCCCTCGAGTTCACGACCATGCTCCCGTTCGTGCTGGCCGGGGCGGCCGTCGGGCTCCTCGACCGCCGGTCGGCGTCCGAGCCCGCCCCTCCCCCGGGTGCTCTCCGCGCGCTGTGGTCCGCGCCGGATGCCCCGCGCGCGTCCCTGCGGATGAGCCGGCGCGCGATCGCCGTCGGCTCCGCGGTGATCGTCGTCGCCTACGTGGTCGCGGTCCTGAGCGCGACGGGGAGGCGGCTCGACTCCGCGGTCCTGGTGGACGCGGACAGCCTGAGCTGGGTGGTCCGGGACCCGGTGCACACCCTCCTCGACTGGGTCACCGTGCCCGCCTGCACGCTGATCACCGCGGTCGTCGCGATCGCGTACTGGCGGGCCGGACGCCGCCTCGACGCGGTCCGTGCGGTGGCGCTCGTGGCCGGCGCCGAGGTGCTCACCCAGGTCGTCAAGTTCGTGCTGCCCCGGCCCGGGGGCGAGAACACGCTGCCCAGCGGCCACGAGACCTTCGTGGCGGCGGTCGCGCTGGTGGTCGTGCTGGCCATCCAGCCCGCCCGTCGGCGGCTCGCGGGAGGCGTCGGCGCGGCGGTCGTGCTGCTGGCCGCGGTAGGGACCTTCGTCATCGGCTGGCATCGACCGAGCGACGTGGTCGCCGCCCTCGGAGTCGTCGCGGTGAGCTGGGGATCGTGCGAACTCGCGCTGGCCCGTCTCGACGTGCCGGGTCTCGCGCTCCCGGGTCTCGCGCCGCCGCGACCGGAGGCCGCCGCTGTCCCCGTCGTTCCCGACCGGGCCGCCGCCCCCGTCGCCGCCGTCCCGGAGCGTGCCCCCGCCCCCGTCACGACCGTTCCCGACCGTGCCGCGGCGGTCCGCGAACCCGTCGCGGTGGGCACCCGCGGCCCCGGGCCGACGCTGGCGGAGGTCGGGGTCGCGACGGTGCCGCTGCCCGCGGCCCGTCCGCGCGGCTCGACGGGCCGACGGCTCCCGGAGACCCTGGTGCGCCTCCAGATTCGCGACGTCGCGCCGGACCGACCGGGGGACGGGACGGGCTCCGCCCCGGTGGGCACCGGTGACCGCGCGGACGACCGCCATCCGCCCCGGGCGCGCACCGCACGCCGTCGGTACGCACCGGCTCCCGGGAGCCGACGAGGCTCGCGAGCGCCCCAGCGACGCGGAGGCCGCTGAGCGTCGGCGGGCACCGGGGCGGCGTCGGTGTGCTCCGGCCCCAGTCGACCCAGGAGTACAGCCCGTTCCGGGGCCCTCGAGATCGGCTCGACGGTCACCCGGACGTTCCTGCGGGGGCGCACGGTGTTCGCCGACGGGGCCGTGGCGGGGGAGCCGCGTGGGCGGTACCTGAGGAGGCCTTCGGCCAGGTGAGTAGTTGTGGCGGCTATAGCCACCACAAGTACTCACCTGCGCGGAGCGCACCCCGCGGCCACCAGGTCGAGCAGCCGACCCAACCGGGCGGCATCGTCCGACCCCTCGGTCGCGACGAAGACCCCGACGAGCAGCGTCACGACGTCGTCGGGGTCCACATCGGCGCGCAGCGTCCCGGCCCGCGCGCCCGCGGCCAGCAGCGCCCCCACGGTGGCGTCGATCGACTCGCGGGTCCGGCCGGCGGCGACGGTGCCGTCCGCGACCATCGCCCGGAACGTCCCGGCCATCCCGCGCTTGGTGGTCACGAACTCGGCGTAGCGGTCCATCCACACGCGCAGCGCCTCGCCGGGCTCGTGGGTGGCGAGGAGGACGTCGACGATCGCGCACACCGAGCCCAGCTCGGTGCGGTAGACCGCCTCGACGAGGGCCTCCCGGGTCGGGAAGTGCCGGTAGAGCGTGCCGATGCCGACCCCCGCGTCGCGGGCGATCTTCTCCAGCGTCGGGTCGGCCCCGGAGCCGAAGCCCGCGGCGGCGGCGCGCAGCAGGGCGTCCCGGTTGCGACGGGCGTCGGCGCGCAGCGGGGGAGACGTGTCGACCATGGAAGCGGAGGCACCTCCGGTTGTGTGCTAGCGTCGGGACGCAGAACGGAGGGACCTCCGTTTACCGCGACCAGTCTGCCATCGCACGGGGAGAACCACCATGACCAGTACAGATACCCGTCCGCACCCCGGCGGCCTCGCGACCCTCGCCGGCCACGAGGTGGCCCGCGTCGGCTACGGCGCCATGCAGCTGCGCTGGGCCGAGCGCGACGACGAGCCCGTCGCCGTCCTCCGTCGGGCGGTCGAGCTCGGCGTCGACCACCTCGACACCGCCCAGTTCTACGGCGACGGCGTCGTCAACCGCCGCATCCACGCCGCGCTCGCGCCCTACCCCGAGCACCTGGTGCTGGTCAGCAAGGTCGGAGCGACCCCGAACCCGGGCGGGGAGCTCGAGCTGCGGCTCGCCCAGAGGCCCGAGGAGCTGCGGTCACAGGTCGAGGACAACCTGCGCTCGCTCGGGGTCGAGCGGCTCGACGTCGTCAACCTGCGCCGGGCCGACGTCGAA